>NZ_CP135275.1:6512500-6580000 GCF_032302195.1 Paenibacillus sp. MMS20-IR301 | reverse complement strand
CACCTTCCTCCGGTTTGTCACCGGCAGTCACTCTAGAGTGCCCAGCCTTACCTGCTGGCAACTAAAGTCAAGGGTTGCGCTCGTTGCGGGACTTAACCCAACATCTCACGACACGAGCTGACGACAACCATGCACCACCTGTCTCCAATGCTCCGAAGAGGGGCACTATCTCTAATGCTTTCATTGGGATGTCAAGACCTGGTAAGGTTCTTCGCGTTGCTTCGAATTAAACCACATACTCCACTGCTTGTGCGGGTCCCCGTCAATTCCTTTGAGTTTCAGTCTTGCGACCGTACTCCCCAGGCGGAGTGCTTACTGTGTTAACTTCGGCACCAAGGGTATCGAAACCCCTAACACCTAGCACTCATCGTTTACGGCGTGGACTACCAGGGTATCTAATCCTGTTTGCTCCCCACGCTTTCGCGCCTCAGCGTCAGTTACAGCCCAGAAAGTCGCCTTCGCCACTGGTGTTCCTCCACATATCTACGCATTTCACCGCTACACGTGGAATTCCACTTTCCTCTTCTGTACTCAAGTCACCCAGTTTCCAGTGCGACCCCAGGTTGAGCCCAAGGTTTAAACACCAGACTTAAATGACCGCCTGCGCGCGCTTTACGCCCAATAATTCCGGACAACGCTTGCCCCCTACGTATTACCGCGGCTGCTGGCACGTAGTTAGCCGGGGCTTTCTTCTCAGGTACCGTCACTCCGGTAGCAGTTACTCTACCGGACGTTCTTCCCTGGCAACAGAGCTTTACGATCCGAAAACCTTCATCACTCACGCGGCGTTGCTCCGTCAGGCTTTCGCCCATTGCGGAAGATTCCCTACTGCTGCCTCCCGTAGGAGTCTGGGCCGTGTCTCAGTCCCAGTGTGGCCGTTCACCCTCTCAGGTCGGCTACGCATCGTCGCCTTGGTGAGCCGTTACCTCACCAACTAGCTAATGCGCCGCAGGCCCATCCTCAAGCGGCAGATTGCTCCGCCTTTCATTCTCCTCCCATGAGAAAAAAGAAATTATCCGGTATTAGCTACCGTTTCCGGTAGTTATCCCAGTCTTGAGGGCAGGTTGCCTACGTGTTACTCACCCGTCCGCCGCTAAGCATTCCCCGAAGGAAATACTCCGCTCGACTTGCATGTATTAGGCACGCCGCCAGCGTTCGTCCTGAGCCAGGATCAAACTCTCCAATTTGTATTGAAAAGAGCGATTGCTCATTTTGAAACATCTGACGAGAATTTGCATTCTCTGTTTTTCGAATCACCGAAGTGATTCTTCACTCACTCGTTGTTCAGTTTTCAAAGATCAAAGTCTCATCTTTTGTCGCTTATTTTGTCTCAGCAGCGACCTTTATAATATATCACAGTGTTTAGCTGTTTGGCAAGCTTTTTTTTGAAAAGGATTAATTTTCATTATTTCTTGCCTGCGGCCTCTCTTGAAACATTCAAAAGGAGCGCGAGATATAATGTATCACGACCGCTCCCTTTTAGTCAAGCTATTAGGTTAAATTAATTTCTTTCATCCTGAGCCCTTCAAAATTCAGTGTTTGATTTGAGAAGAACGTCCTCCCCAGGCGTACTTGGATAACTCCTTCTGCGGGGCAAAACGCGCATACATACGGAATATAGTTTTATATCGATTGGCAATAGCGTGCCTGATGTTTTGATCTAAACGCTGGTCACTTAAGTCCAGAAGCATTTCATCCAGCTCCTTGCGCAGCACATAATCCAGCTCCTTGCACTCCTTCTCATTGAATAACATTCCGAGCATATGCCTTTCCTCCTTCACGAAATTCATAGTTATAGCAATCACCAAATGTCATACCTAATCCCCTGCGTAAAGACCATTTGATGCGGGAAGCTCTATATTGAACTGCTTACACTAGATTAACCGGAGTGCGGGATCTGTAACCATAATTATAAAAAATTCCATTTATGGCCGCTCCGTATCCAAAAAGTGCTGCCCGGCCAAATATTTCGGCTTTACTGTTATGCTCAATTCCTTGGGATTTTATGATAACAGCGAGAATGTAATTGTGCTTTCAATGACTGCAGCCACGAGCAGCAGAATAACAATCCAAACCGAAGCAGTGAATGTCTGCCGCATAAAGAACGGCCATCTGCTTTCTGGCTTTTCTTCGCCTCTCCCTGATTTGAACAGTGCCGAGAGCACGTTGCTGCCGAATTTCAACCCAAAGGCGCAAGCGATAATGATAGCCGGAATTTCAATAATTCCATGCGGCAGCAAGCCTTTTACGATAAGCGTGAACAGATCCTGTCCCTGTATTGCGGACAAATGAATCAAATAACCAATGACTGCACCATTAATCAGCAGGAAGAACGCCGGCAATATTCCGAATAAAGCGCCCAGAAAAATAATAACTACACTCTTGATGCTGTTGTTCAAAAATATGAAGACAAAAAAGCTCCACTGCGGATTAGATGACTCCCGCAAATTTCCGCTGATTTCACTAATCCCCTTTAATTGCTCGTTCAGCAGCTGCTGCAGACTGCCGGTGCCAATCCACCCTAATATACCGCCGGCTATAAAAAGCAGAACCGCCAGCAGCAATGCTTTGCGGATCGTACCCAAATCTTTGATAAATGTAACAATGGATAACATGAATACCTCCTGAAATTATAGTTCACTGCGGTCATAAGCGTCCTGTACGAGCATACATTTAGAACAAACAAGCATTTCGCATGGGAGAGGAGCGCTAACATTATGAATTCTTTTTATGTATTCAGCGGCAAAAAGATAAAACGGTTCATTTACATCTTTGCTGCTGCGCTGCTTACCGCCGGCGTTGTCTATGTTGAAAGGGGCAATATTACCGTATTCTCTGATTCCGCCCCTTCCGCAATTTACAGCGTGCCGACGGAAAAGAAGCTGATTGCATTAACCTTCGATATCAGTTGGGGAGAAAAAAGGCCAGAACCGATTCTGAAGGTGCTGGAGGATAAAAAGGTAGATAAAGCCACCTTCTTTCTGTCCTCCCCCTGGAGCAAAACGCATCCGGAAATTGTAACAAGTATTAAGGACGCAGGGTACGAAATCGGCAGCCACGGCCATAAGCACGTAAATTACAGCACGCTGAGCAATGAGGAAATCCGCACCCAAATCTCCACAGCCCACAGTGTACTAACCGAACTTACAGGCACACAGCCCAATCTGATCAGAATGCCTAACGGCGATTTTGACAAGAGAGTCCTGCAGGTCGCATCTGATCTGGGCTACAAAGTCATTCAGTGGGATACCGACTCGCTGGACTGGAAAAACATCGGTGTCGATAATATCGTTAACCGTGTAACCAGCAAAGCCCACCCGGGAGATATCGTACTGCTGCATGCCAGTGACTCCTGCAAACAGACGCATGAGGCGCTGCCTCAGATCATCGATAAACTGCGCAGCCAAGGCTATGAATTTGTAACCGTATCAGAGTTAATCAGCCAAAGCAGTACCGAGGGCAAGGAAGTCCGCGATTCTGCCTGGCTGGATAATGGCTTGGAGGACGCTGCCGGTTTATAGGATAAGCCTTCCGTAAGAAAAGCTGTCTCTTCCGGCTGTTAATGACGCGGTGAAATCAGCTCAGAAATATCCGGAGTAGGTGTATTCAGCTTGGGATAGGACAAATCAAGCCCCTCAAGCGTCTTAACCACAATGGCCAGCGCCAGATAGTTGCGGTACCAGCGGCGATTGGCCGGAATCCAGTACCATGGGGCCTTTTCTATACTGCTCTCTCGGAAAACATCCTCATAGGCCTTCTGGTAATCGTCCCAGTATTCACGCTCCTGCAGATCACTGGCGTCGAATTTCCAGTGCTTGGCCGGATCATTCAGCCGCTCCTGAATTTTGTCCAACTGCTTCTCTTTAGAGATATGGAGAAAAAGCTTGATTACCGTCGTTCCCTCTTCCGCCAGCATTTCCTCAAACTGGCGGATGTAGCGGAAGCGACGCTTGGCCTCATCTTTGCTCAGACTGCCATGCACGCGAGGAACCAGAACATCCTCATAATGCGAGCGGTTAAAAGCGGCAATATAGCCCTTCGGCGGGGTCTTCATATGGACTCTCCACAGGAAATCATGCGCTTCCTCTTCGAGAGAAGGTTTTTTGAAGCTGGTGACGATAAAGCCTTGAGGATTAACGCCTGAGAAAATGTGCTTGACCGTTCCGTCCTTCCCGCTGGAATCCATACCTTGGAGAATAACAAGCAGGGAGTGCTTCTTCTGTGCGAACAGAATATCCTGGAGCTCAGCCAGCCGTTCCTTAAGCTTTTCCATCTTAGCCTCGGCTTCTTCCTTGGATTTAAACTCGCCCCTGTCATCCGGATCGAGATCCTTCAGGCGTGTTTCGCTTGTGTCTTTTATCATATAGCGCTTGATGTTCATATATTCCCTCCTCCGCTCTGTTCTTTAAGATTAACCTCATCATCTTTATTTTAACCGCCCCGGATAGGCAATGCCAAAAAACCCGCTTCCTTGAATGAATACAAAGGAGCAGGTTTTTTGTCGTATAAATTCAATGGGTTACCGGCTTCAGAATACGGTGCAGCATCAGAATCTGGAATGCATTGCAGGCAATAAGCGGTACAAGAATAAATAAGGTAGCATTGTCTACACCGATCCGGAGAACACCAATAATCTCCACAATCGTAATCGCTGTCATAAAGAAAAAGGTTGGAATCCAGGCCGAGGCATTGGTGCTGCGCATTTTAAACCAGGATACAACAAGCGCTGTCAACAGTATGCCCAGGCCAAGCAGTAAGTCGGAACCCGCGCTCCGGTCGCCGCCCACAAATGTACGCAGGAAGATCAGTTCAAATAAGGCCAACAGAGCCAGTATCAGCTGTATGTAGCGCCAGACCTTGCGCGGAAACACACCGGTACCCATATAGTTGAGAATCAGATAAGCAAAGAAACCAAGCTGGGCATATACACTGACAAGCACCCCATAACCCAGAAGAATCAGGGCATATAGGAGAAGATCGGCTGTGCTTCGAAAATCAATCCCGCCGTTGGCAGTTTGCAGCGCAAGTCCGGCAATAATTGCCCCCCCTGCCCCGATCAAAAGCGTAGTCCAGAACAAAAAAAACCATTTCCTTAAGTTCAGCGCTTTCACCTCCCCGTATCAGATTTATTTTACCAAGGTTACCGTCAAAAAACCATTACGCTGCAACATAAATGTGTGCCCGTGCGGCATACTACAATCAGTTATTCTATAAAGGAGGGCAGCGCCAATGAAATGGAGGACTTGGTGGTCTGGAGGCTTGGCACTCGGTTTGCTTATGGCCTTGACGGCCTGCGGAGGCGAACAGAGCAGTTCTTCTTCCGGACAGGGCGGTTATAAGGAAATGAAGACGATGGTTGTAGATATATTGAAAAGCGATGAGGGAAAAAAAGCTGTAGAAGAAGCACTTTCCACTCCCAGCTCGGAGGGGGGCAGCACCAGCGGGTTGAGCATGAAAATGATGCCGATGCAAACGACCGAGCAGATCCGGATCGCGGTTAAAGATACCATAACAGCTCCAGAGTACCAAAAGGAAATCGAGAAGATCATGACGGACCCGCAGTTTGCCGGCGAGTTTGCCAAGGCAATCAACAGCCAAAGCAAAGAGTTGCATCTGCAGCTGATTAAGGATCCAAGTTATCAGAAATCTGTCGAAGAGATCATGAAGTCACCTGAAATGATGAAAATGTTCCTCGACCTTACTAAAACATCCGATTACCGTAAGCAGTCCATGACAATTATGCAGGAGGCCATGCAGAATCCGCTTTTCCGCATGGAAGTACTTGACCTGCTTAAAACAGTAGTACAGGAAGAGCTGCAGCCTAAAGTCCAGAAAAAGGATGCTGAAAAAGGCGGTGAACAAGGCGGCGGCGGTGGAGACAGCCAGAAACAGGAAGAAGGCGGAGACGACTCGGGCTCCTAGCTGCATACGAGGCTAAGCACAGTTAATGTGCAGCAAAAAATAAGACCTGACCCCAATTCGGGACAGGTCTTATTTGGTTTAAAACGGTGCTGTAGGCAGCTTATTGCTCGTATTTAGCGATCAGCTTGTCTGCAATTTCGGCAAACAGTGCTGCTGTTGCTGTCTCGGCCTTATATACCGATGGGGAAAAATCAGGCTCAGAGATATGGTTATCCGGTGCGCCAAGCGGTATTTGTGCCAGCAGCTCTGTGTGCAGCGTCTCCGCCAGCCGGGCTCCGCCGCCGCGGCCGAAGATATAGTCCTTTTTACCGCAGGAGGAGCATTCGTAATAAGCCATATTCTCTATAACCCCAAGAATTTCGTGCTCCGTCTGCAGAGCCATAGAGCCTGCTCTGGCAGCCACAAAGGCCGCTGTAGCATGCGGGGTAGTTACAATGATCTCTTTACTGTGCGGCAGCATCTGGTGGACATCCAGCGCCACATCCCCCGTTCCCGGCGGCAGGTCCAGCAGCATGTAATCCAGTTTGCCCCAGCCTACATCGCTGAAGAACTGGCGCAGCATTTTGCCAAGCATCGGCCCTCTCCAGATCACCGGACTGTTCTCGCGGATAAAAAAGCCCATCGACATTACTTTTACTCCAAAGCGCTCTACCGGAATAATCGTGCCTTCTTCTACTATTGGCCCTTCCTCGATCCCCATCATATCAGGAATACTGAACCCGTAAATATCAGCATCAATCAGACCCACCTTTTTGCCTTTCCGGGCCAGGGCTACAGCAAGATTCACCGTCACCGTCGATTTTCCGACTCCCCCTTTACCGCTGGCAATGGCGATGAAGTTCACGCCTGAATTCTCATTGATCAGCTCATGCTCCTCCAGGCCCGCTGCATGGCCTTTAAGTTTGTTTCCATCCTCCGGTCCCGGTTCATCTGCAGCGCTCTCTCCGCGGAGGATAGCGCGTTCATAATCTGTGGGCTCACGCAGGCGGATATGAATATTGCCCACGTTGCCTTCAGCAAGCAGATCACGAACCTGCTGCTCCAGCTCCATGCGCTGCTTCTCTCCCGCATCAAGACACACGACAGACAGGGAGATGCGATCTTCTTTGACCATGATATCGCGGATCAGCTGTAGTTCGACAAGGCTTTTTCCGGATTCCGGGTCTGTAAGCGGCTGTAAAAGTTCCTGAATTTGTTCCCTAGTCAGCATGGAAAGCACCTCTGTTTCCTTCCCGGACGGGTATGCTCCGGTATTTTCGTCTATTATAGCATTACCCTTTAAGGGAAGAGTAGTCCCTCCCTATGGCTGCTCAGAGTGGTAGCGCAGGATTCCCCGGTAGATGCTGGTTGCCACCTTCCGCTGATAGACATCGTCTCCCAGCAAAGCCGACTCCTCGGGATGTGACAGGAACCCTACTTCTACAAGCACAGAGGGCATTTTCAATGCTTTTAACAAATAAACCGTATTCACCGTCTTGGCCACCCGGTCCGTATTGGCAAGTGTCGTACGCAGCTCCTCCTGTACCAGACCGGCAAGTGCCTTATTGCCTTCGTTGCTTGGATAATAAAAGGTTTGCGCACCGCTCCATCGGTTCGAAGGAATGCTGTTCATATGAACACTGATAAACAGATCAGCCCCCTTCTCCTCAATGGTTCTGACCCGCTGCTTCAAATCCTCCGTTTTGCGTTTGGCGTACCCTTTGGTGCCCTCTCCGGCCAGATCATAATCCCCTTCACGGGTCATCACTACAATCGCTCCCGCCTGCTGCAGATAATCGCGCAGATAGAGCGACACCGCAAGATTGATATCCTTCTCAATCAGGCCCCCGCGGCTGACTGCACCGCCATCCGGTCCTCCATGACCGGCGTCAATGGCAATCACCTTGCCGGAAAGCGGAAGACTCCAGTAATTAATCGTCCTCGCTGTTGGCATATCATAGGCGATAATTCCGATCATTACGGCCAGAAGTACGGCGCCCAGGACCATTTTTTTGATGCTGCTCCAGGAGATCCAGACCGAGACTTTATGCTGCTGCCCTCCAGACATAACAAAGACCCCCTCGTCCCGATAGATTCTACTCATCTATATGGGACAAGAGGGCCAAATAGTACTGGCTATTCGGTTTATACTGAAACTTCTGCAGACATGCCTTCAATCAAAATCTGGGCCACCTCAGGGCGGGTGAATTCAGGAGGCGGGCACTGGCCGTCACGCAGCAGCGCACGAACCTTCGTTCCGGATAGGGTCAGATGCTGATCTCCCGGATGCGGGCAGGTTTTGCTGGAGGCCATATTGCCGCATTTCACACAGAAGAAGCTGTGCTCGAAGAACAAGGGTGTAATTCCCAGCTCCTCAGCGGTAAAGTTGGCAAAAATCTCCTGTGCTTCATAAGTCCCGTAGTAATCACCAACACCTGCATGATCCCGTCCAACGATAAAGTGCGTGCAGCCGTAATTCTTGCGTACCATCGCATGGAAAATAGCTTCGCGCGGGCCGGCATACCTCATTGCTGCCGGGAATACCCCCAGGAATGTACGGTTCTCCGGATAATAGTTCTCCAGCAGAGCCAGATAACTCTTCATCCGCACATTGGCCGGAACATCATCTGATTTGGTCTCACCCACCAGAGGATTGAGGAATAAGGCATCTACAACCTCCATAGCGCATTTCTGGATATATTCGTGGGCACGGTGTACCGGGTTGCGCGTCTGGAAGCCTACAACCGTTCTCCAGCCCTTGTCTGCGAAGATTTTACGCGTCTCAGCCGGGTCAAAGTAGAACTCTGCGAACTTCTCCGGCTGCGGCCGGTTCAGTACTGTAATCGGTCCGCCAACATAAGTTGCCGGCCGGGCCAGCAATTTCCTGACACCAGGATGTTCCGGGTCTGTAGTCTTGAACACATTCTGCGCTTCAAGCTGCTGATCCACTGTATAGATACTCTCTATATCGAGCAGCCCATAAGTTACGCCATCCTCTTCACCGATCAGTGTCACTCTATCCCCTGCAGCTAAAGAAGCTGCCTGCTCATCCGTAACAGCTAATGTAACAGGGATACTCCATACAGTGCCATCCGCAAGGCGCATACCAGTGACAACGGAGTGATAGTCCTTTTCGTTCAGGAAGCCTGTGAGCGGTGAGAATGCGCCTACGCCGATCAGGTCCAGATCAGATAAAGTCCAGGTATTAATTGAAATTGTTATATGGCCTGAAGCCTCCCGCAGCAACTGCTCCCGTTCTGCTCCCTCTGCAATACGCTGAATCAGTGTTCCTCCATGAGGAAGTATTGATGTCATCCTTATTCTCTCCTTTTGTATAAGAGCTGGCGTTTTATTTATGCAGTCCGCATTCCGTCTTCTCCGATCCGGACCATCTTCCGGCACGCGGATCCTCACCAGGCATAACCGCCCGGGTGCATTGTTCACAGCCGATACTCGGGAAATTGCGGTCATGCAGCGGGTTATAAATCACATCATTCTCACGGATATAATTCCACACATCTTCTGTGGTCCAGTTCGCAATTGGATTAAACTTGACGAGGCCGAATTTATTATCATATTCTACCTTCTTAGCGTTAGCCCGGGTTGGGGCCTGATCACGGCGGATACCGGTAATCCAAGCATCATATTGTGAAAGAATCCGGGTAAGAGGTTCGACCTTGCGGATCGCACAGCACTGGTTCGGGTCCACATTCCATAGAGCCTCTCCATATTGCAGCGCCTGTTCTTCTACTGTAATCTGCGGCGACACACGCACAAATTCCATCCCGTACTTATCAGCCATAAGATCTCTGGTCTCATAGGTTTCTTTGAAGTGATAATCAGTATCGAGGTAGAACACATCTGTTGAGGGGCTAACCTTCTGAATCATGTCTACCAGCACTACATCCTCAGCACCGAAGCTGCAGGCAAATGTTATATTAGGAAAAGTCTCAACTGCCCAGCGGATAATCTCCTCGGGAGCGGCATTCTCCAGTTCTTCAGCCTTCACTCTGATTAAATCCTCTTTCTCAAGCAGATTCATCTAATCTTCCTCCATCCGGATATCGCCAAGATCGAATCCTCTGAGAGATTAATCCCGACTAATTCTATATGGTATAGTATATAGATTTCGGTAGCGAAGTCAATGGGTTTTGTTCATTTTGGAATAAAGTATGCAAAATAACCCTATTTAGCGGGGGCTTTAGCTTAAATGTCACCTTAGGTAACTAAAAAAGCTCCCGGCCAAAAGGCCAGGAGCTTAAGTTCCTTGATAACAAGGAGACAAATCTTAACGTTTCGAGAACTGTGGAGCGCGACGAGCAGCTTTGAGGCCGTATTTCTTACGTTCCTTCATACGTGGGTCACGAGTCAGGAAGCCGGCTTTCTTCAGCGTACCGCGGTATTCAGGGTCAACTTTGAGCAATGCACGGGAAATCCCGTGGCGGATTGCGCCAGCTTGACCGGAAATGCCGCCACCATGTGCAAGCACGATTACATCGTAGCTGCCCAGGGTTTCAGTCAGGTTCAAAGGTTGTCTTACGATCATTTTCAGTGTTTCTACACCGAAATATTCGTCCATCTCGCGTTTGTTAATGACAATGCGTCCTTCACCCGGTACAAGGCGAACACGTGCTACCGAATGTTTACGACGACCTGTCCCATAGTATTGTACTTGTGCCATGAAACTGTCCTCCTTTATTCTTATCCGCGAAGTTCGTAAACTTCAGGTTTTTGTGCTGCATGTGGATGTTCAGCGCCTGCATATACTTTGAGTCTCAGCTTCATGTGGTCCCCTTGACGAGTCTTAGGAATCATGCCATGAACTGCGAATTCAATCATACGCTCAGGTTTGGTCTTGATCAGGTCTTCTGCAACAGTAACCTTCAGACCGCCTGGGTGCATCGAGTGACGGTAGTATTTCTTGTTTTGCATTTTCTTGCCGGTCAGGTGAATCTTCTCAGCGTTGATAACAATTACGAAATCTCCAGTATCAACATGTGGAGTGAATTGCGGTTTGTGTTTGCCGCGGATCAGAGCAGCGGCTTCGCTTGCCAAACGACCAAGTGTTTTGCCTTCGGCATCAATGATGTGCCAATTGCGTTCAACTTCGTTCGGCTTCGCCATGTAGGTGGTACGCATGAATGTTTCCTCCTTGTTCTCGTACGAAAATCATATGTTTCGTATATCTTATTTCTCATTGGATTACGGTTATGTGAGTTAAAGTAAAGCTTGTTTGTTGGCATTTCCTTGATCGGGGCTGTGGGATAGCCATCAAGAAAACACAACTTTTATATTACAGTATAAACACGACAAGTGCAAGTGATTTTTAACTTTTCAAACACTATTTTTCTGGATCCACAGTGTACTGATCAGCCTGCATCATACTCTCGTCATATTCCACACTCCAAAGCGCCAGACCTTTGGCTACAGCCGTAGGCCCAGCAGCAGCTCGGTCACACGCAGCAAGAATTCCAGGAACTTTTGTCGGACTGATTTTGCCTTCTCCCACCTGCATCAGTGTCCCCATAATAATGCGTACCATATGCTGCAGAAAGCCGTTACCTGTAATATAAGTATGGACTACTCCCTGGTCGGCAGAGCCAAGGCGGCACATACTGCGGTCAATCTCAAGCTTCGCGTCAAAAATCGTCCGCACATGTGAAGTCTTGGTAGACTTCCTGGAAGCGAATGAAGTGTAATCATGCGTGCCTAGCAGACCTGCCAGCCCTAACTCCATCGCCTGGATATCCAGTTTCCCCGGGTGGTGATGCTGCCAGCGCCGCTGGAACGGATCCGGGAACCGGTTGCCGTTAATCGTGTATCTGTAGGTTTTGCGCTTCGCCCCTCTGCGGGAGTGGAACGCAAGCGGAACCTCCGAGGCCTCGGTGACCACGATATCCTGGGGCAGCCTGGCATTAAGCGCGAGACACCAGCGTTCCACGGGGATCTGGGAGGAGGTCATGAAGTTAAACGGCTGGCCGTAAGCATGTACTCCCGCATCCGTCCGTCCTGAGCCCGTTATTTTGAGCGTCTCGCCGGTCAGATGGAGAATTGCATATTCCAGCTTGTCCTGAATCGTATTGCCCTGAGGCTGGGTCTGAAAGCCATCATAATGGGTACCGTCATAATTGACTTTCATCAATAGATTGCGCATTTCATTCTCCTGTTAGTCCATATACTTAGTACTCATAACCCTTTTCAAAAAAAAAGAGCCCCGGCGGGAGCTCCTTCTACTCTATACAAGGTGATTCCCGCGGTTAGTTGCACAGCAGGGTCTAAATACCCTGCAGTACAATAACGTTAAATACGTAATGCGTACATCCGGAAATCATGGCTTGTGAAACTACGCGCGGTCTACCAGTTCAAGATAAACCATAGGCGCAGCATCGCCACGGCGAGGTCCCAGCTTCAGGATACGAGTGTATCCGCCTGGACGCTCTGTGTAACGAGGAGCAATATCAGAGAACAGTTTCTGGATTGCATCCTGTTCACCGTCTACAGTCTCACGACGAACAAATGCAGCTACTTGACGGCGAGCATGAAGATCGCCCTTTTTCGCTTTAGTGATCAGTTTCTCAGCGATAGAACGAACTTCTTTCGCTTTGGCTTCTGTTGTCTGGATGCGTTCGTATAGGAACAGATCCGTTACCATGTCGCGGAACAAAGCTTTACGCGCGCTGGAATCACGGCCCAATTTTTGGTATGCCATTTGTTTTCCCTCCTTCACTCAAGTCTCAAGCAACTTAAGAATGCTATTCCTCTGTACGAAGTCCCAAACCAAGTTCCTCAAGCTTCTCTTGAACCTCTTCCAAAGATTTGCGGCCCAGGTTGCGGACCTTCATCATATCTTCTTCAGTTTTCGTAGTCAGCTCTTGCACGGTATTAATACCGGCACGTTTGAGGCAGTTGTAGGAACGGACAGAAAGATCAAGCTCTTCGATCGTCATCTCGAGTACTTTTTCTTTTTTGTCTTCTTCTTTTTCAACCATAATTTCGGCGTCTTTCGCTTCATCCGTAAGTCCTACGAACAGAACGAGGTGCTCGTTCAAAATTTTGGCTCCAAGGCTAACAGCTTCTTCCGGTCTGATACTGCCATCTGTCCAAACTTCCAGCGTCAACTTATCGTAGTTAGTCACCTGACCAACACGAGTGTTATCGATAACGTAGTTTACGCGGGAAATCGGGGTGTAGATAGAGTCAACCGGAATAACTCCGATTGGCTGATCGTCGCGTTTGTTCCGGTCCGCTTGGACGTAGCCGCGACCACGGCCTGCAAAAATGCGCATGTGTAGTCTCGCACCAGGTCCCAGCGTTGCAATATGAAGATCCGGGTTCAGGATCTCAACATCGCTGTCCGCACGGATATCACCTGCGGTAACGATGCCTTCTCCTTCAGCATCAATCTCGAACACTTTCTCTTCATCCGAATGAATCTTCAGAGAAAGAGCTTTAAGGTTCAGGATGATCTCCGTCACATCTTCCATTACGCCGGGAACGGTCGAGAACTCATGCAGAACGCCGTCAATTTGGACCGAAGTCACTGCGGCTCCCGGAAGGGAGGAAAGCAGGATCCGGCGAAGCGAGTTCCCCAGAGTCGTGCCATATCCACGTTCCAGCGGTTCAACTACGAATTTCCCATAGGTCCCATCATCATTGGCTTCTACGGTCTCAATCTTCGGCTTTTCGATTTCTATCACGAGTGTACCCCTCCTTCAAACGTCGCTCCTATATGAAACAGTCACCCCATCAGGTGTATCATGTAGTATGCCTAAACACCTATTATTAGCAGATGCGTCAGAATTATACCACAATCACAATTCTGATTTCACTATACGCGGCGACGCTTCGGCGGACGGCATCCATTGTGAGGAACCGGAGTTACGTCTTTAATGAGGTTTACTTCAAGGCCAGCGGCCTGAAGGGAACGGATGGCTGCTTCGCGGCCCGCGCCCGGTCCTTTAACCATAACTTCAACGGACTTCATGCCGTGTTCCATAGCTGCTTTAGCAGCAGTTTCGGCTGCCATTTGCGCTGCAAATGGAGTCGATTTACGGGAACCTTTGAATCCTTGACCGCCGGAGCTTGCCCAGGAAATTGCATTTCCGTGAGGGTCCGTGATCGTAACGATAGTGTTGTTGAACGTGGAACGGATGTGTGCCACGCCAGACTCGATATTTTTCCGGTCGCGACGTTTCGTACGTACGACTTTTTTCGGTTTAGCCATTGTCTCTTATCACCTCTTCTTATTTCTTTTTGTTTGCTACAGTGCGACGCGGGCCTTTACGGGTACGGGCATTTGTTTTGGTGCGTTGACCGCGAACAGGCAATCCACGACGGTGACGAACACCGCGGTAACAGCCGATCTCAGTAAGACGCTTAATATTCAAGGAAATTTCACGACGAAGGTCACCTTCAACCTTAACCTGCTTGTCGATCGTTTCACGCAGTTTGCTGACTTCATCTTCCGTCAAATCACGGACACGTGTGTTAACGTCAATGCCTGTTTCATTAAGAATTTTCTGGGAAGTCGTTTTACCGATTCCGAAAATATAAGTCAAGGCGATCTCAACGCGTTTGTCACGTGGCAAATCCACTCCAGCTATACGAGCCATTTTACGCTACACCCCCTTCTTAACCTTGTTTTTGTTTGTGTTTCGGATTTTCGCAAATTACCATAACAGTCCCTTTGCGGCGGATGACTTTGCATTTTTCGCAAATGGGCTTTACAGAAGGTCTTACCTTCATGTTAATTACCTCCTCAAAGTTTTGCGAAGCAAAACTTTTGTTGTAGTTCCCATCTATTTACGGTAAGTTATACGACCTTTTGATAAATCATAAGGCGATAACTGCACGACCACTTTGTCTCCGGTTAGGATACGGATAAAGTGCATCCGCAATTTCCCGGACACATGGGCAAGAATTTGATGACCGTTCTCAAGCTCAACCTTAAACGTTGCGTTAGGCAACGGTTCGATGACCGTTCCTTCTACCTCAATGACGTCTTCCTTAGCCACAGTTAGTCTCCTTTCTCATAAGCACTTTTTCCGGCAGGCACTCCATACTTCATTACTGCGAACCGCAGCTTTCCGTTGGTTACCCGGCCGGTTTCTTCCAAACTGTCTACAACCTCACTGCTGATGAAGGGTATGAGCTCCAAATGCTGAATATTCTTCTTCTTCGGAGCATCAAACTTGCGTTTGTCCCCATCAGCAATATATACAAACCTGCTATCAGCAACTGCGATAACAACGGCAGCCTCTCCGGCATCCTTGCCTTTGAGGATTCTCACGATTTGACCAACCTGCGGGCTGCTCCCAGTATTCACGTGAAGATCACCTACGCATTCAGTTTTGTGAAAATCTCCATGCCGTCCGGTGTAACAGCTACCGTATGCTCAAAGTGAGCGCACAGTGATCCGTCTACCGTAACGACCGTCCAGTTATCTTCCAGCGTTCTGACATATCTGTCCCCTGCGTTAACCATCGGCTCAATCGCGAGCACCATGCCCGGCTTCAGACGAGGCCCGCGGCCTTCTATGCCATAGTTTGGAATTTGCGGTTCTTCATGCAGTTCTGCCCCAATGCCATGCCCCACATACTCGCGGACAACGGAGAAGCCGGCGTCCTCAATATAGGTTTGAATGGCGTGGGAGATTGTAAACAGGCGCACATCCGGCTTAACTAACGCCAGTCCTGCGTACAAGGAGCCTTCCGTGACGTCCAGCAGACGCTGGGCTTCTGCGGAAATGCTGCCCACCCCGTAGGTCCAGGCGGAATCACCATGATAACCACGGTATTCTGCACCGATATCGAGCGTCACAATGTCGCCTTCTACCAGTTTGCGTTTACCTGGAAATCCATGCACCAATTGTTCGTTGACTGAAGCGCAAATGCTGGCAGGAAAACCGTTGTAACCTTTGAAAGACGGCACAGCACCTTGACTGCGAATGTACTCATCGGCGATTCTGTCGAGCTCTCCGGTTGTGATGCCAGGCTCTATGGCCGCAGCGATCAGCCGGTGACTCTCGGCAACAATTCGACCAGCTTCCCTCATAAAGGCAAGTTCCTGTTCGGATTTACAAATGATCATTACATTAACCCCGCAGTAAAGATACGATTTCGGAAGTAACGACACCAATTTCGTTCTCTCCGTTTACCTGACGCAAAAGACCTTTATCGTCATAGAATGCAAGCAGCGGCGCTGTTTTGTTATCATACTCATCCAGACGCTTGCCTACACTTTCTTCGTTGTCATCCGGACGCTGATACAATTCACCGCTATCAATGTCGCAGATGCCTTCTTGCTTCGGCGGGTTGAAAATTAAATGGTAGGATGTTCCGCAAGTGCTGCAGATCCGGCGTCCCGTAAGGCGTGCCATCAGCAGTCCGCGATCCACATTCAAGTTGATTACGTGATCCAGTGAAGTCCCGAGCCGGCCAAGGATTTCTCCCAGCGCTTCCGCTTGCGAAAGGGTTCTTGGAAAACCATCCAATAAAAAACCTTTTTCGCAATCGGACTGCTGCAGCCGTTCTTCAACGATTCCAATAGTCACATCATCAGGTACAAGCAAACCTTGCTCCGTGTAAGATTTAGCTTTCAGCCCGATCGGAGTTCCCTGCTTGATTGCCAAGCGGAAAGCATCCCCGGTCGAAATATGCGGAATCCCTAGCTCTTTCACAATAACAGCGGCTTGTGTTCCCTTGCCTGCCCCAGGAGGGCCCATGAATAAAATGTTCACGATTCTCTTCTCCCCCCGCAAGTTCGCCACCAAGCAAGAAACAGCACAATAGGTACCGGGAAGTTTAAGAACTTAGGTACTTCACCGGAACCTATCGCCTATTTATTGATGAAGCCTTTGTAATGGCGTTTGATCAATTGGCTCTCGATCTGCTTCATGGTATCCAGTGCTACCCCGATTACGATCAGCAGTGCAGTACCGCCGATTTTCACCTGCTTAGGCAGCCCTGCCAGAGTACCAAAGAACATTGGCAAAATGGAGATCAAAGCCAGGAACAACGCGCCCGACATAGTCAGACGGGACATTACTCTGGTCAGATATTTCTCAGTTGCCTTGCCCGGACGTATACCTGGAATGTATCCGCCGTTCTTCTTCATGTTCTCTGCCATCTGCTGCGGATTCATCTGGACAAACGTATAGAAGAACGTAAATCCGATGATCATTACCACATACAGAAGCATACCCAGAGGAGCTTCAATTGCCAAATACTTAGCAATCCATTTTGCCCACTCATGCGTAGACCAGAAAGATGAGAGAACAACCGGGAATTGAAGCAGTGAAACGGCGAAGATAACCGGAATTACACCAGCCGCATTAATTTTAAGCGGAATATGTGTATTCTGTCCACCGTACATTTTGTTACCGACTACGCGTTTAGCGTATTGAACCGGGATTTTACGGATACCTTGTTGAACAAAGATAACCCCGACAATAATCGCTACAACCACGAGCAGTATAATAACGACTTTAAGAATATTCAGGAACATCTGATCCGGCTGGATAAAGCTCGATTGTGCCGTAGCCGTGAAATATCCCGGTATAGCAGCGACGATTCCCGCAAAAATCAGGATCGAGATCCCGTTTCCTATTCCCTTTTCAGTGATCTGCTCACCTAACCACATCAGGAACGATGTACCCGCCGTCAGAATGATCGCGATCAGCAAGTAATCCGCAAAGGTTGCATTTGGAATCATCTCAGTGCCATAAATCCGGTTAAACCCGATAGATGTGGCAAACGCTTGAATCAAACCGAGCACTACCGTGCCGTAACGCGTAATTTGCGCCAGTTGTTTCTTACCGTGCTCCCCTTGTTTGGCCCATTCGGCAAACTTAGGGATAACATCCATCGACAGTAATTGCACGATGATGGATGCTGTAATGTACGGGTAAATACTGATCGCAAAAATCGAGAAGTTTTTGAGCGCTCCGCCCGAGAAGGTGTTCAAAAGACCCATCAAAGCGTCTCCGCTCTGATTTGTTGATTCCAGCACTGCTTTGTTCACACCGGGAACCGGTACAAACGAACCGATGCGGTAGATGATCAGAACGAACAGGGTAAACAGGATCTTTTTGCGCAAATCTTCAACATGCCATATATTCTTAAGCGTCTTGAACATTAGATCACCTCGGTTTTACCGCCGGCAGCTTCGATTTTCTCTACCGCAGATTGAGAGAACTTATTTGCTTGTACAGTCAATTTAACAGTGAGTTCACCGTTGCCGAGAATCTTAATGCCGCTCTTAGTGTTGCTGACAACACCAGTTTCAAGCAACAGCGCCGGAGTTACTTCTGTTCCTTCAGCAAAGCTGTTCAGATCTTCAAGGTTCACAATCGCGTACTCTTTACGGGTAGGATTGATGAAACCACGTTTAGGCAGACGACGATAGAGTGGGTTTTGTCCACCCTCGAAGCCTGGACGCACACCACCGCCGGAGCGGGAGTTTTGACCTTTGTGACCACGGCCCGAAGTTTTACCGTTCCCGCTACTTGGACCACGACCAACGCGGTTGCGTTCTTTGCGTGAACCAGGAGCTGGAGCAAGTTCATGTAACTTCATCGTTTGCACCTCCTTATGTTTGTTAATTTATGCGAGGCAATTAGCCTTCAATTTCTGTAACGGACAGCAAGTGGCCCACTTTATTGATCATCCCGCGAATTGCAGGAGTGTCGTTGTGAACCACGGTCGAGTTAGTTTTGCCCAGGCCGAGCGTCTTAACAGTAACACGTTGTGTTTGTGGACGTCCGATTACACTGCGCACGAGGGTAATTTGCAATTTAGCCATTGACGTTCCCCTCCTTAACCGCGTAATTCTTCGACAGATTTGCCGCGAAGTTTCGCGACTTCTTCAATGCGCTTCAGACGGGAAAGACCCTCTAAAGTTGCATTGACCATGTTCATGGAATTCGAAGAACCCAGAGATTTTGTCAAGATGTCGCCAACGCCTGCCAATTCAAGTACCGCACGAACTGGACCACCAGCGATAACGCCGGTACCTTCGGATGCTGGTTTCAGCAGAACGCGTCCTGCGCCGAAATGTCCAGTAACCAGGTGAGGAATCGAAGTTCCTACGATTGGAATGTGAATCAGGTTTTTCTTGGCGTCTTCAATGCCTTTGCGGATGGCATCCGGAACTTCGCCGGCTTTACCGATACCTGCACCGACGTAGCCGTTGCCATCGCCCACAACAACGAGTGCACTAAAGCTGAAACGGCGTCCGCCTTTTACAACTTTTGCAACACGGTTAATGTGTACAACTCTTTCTGTCAGTTCTAAACTGTTCGGATCTACACGCAAGTCGTTAACCTCCTTTTAGAAATATTCTAGAATTCAAGACCAGCTTCGCGAGCTGCATCAGCCAAAGCTTGAATCCGTCCATGGTACAAGTATCCACCGCGGTCAAATACGACCACTGCATAACCTTTTGCTTTAGCGCGCTCAGCGATCAATTGACCTACTTTGCTTGCAGCTTCAACGCTGCCGCCATTGCCGATTGTAGCGCTCAATTCTTTATCAAGTGTGGAGGCAGAAACGATTGTTACGCCTGTCACGTCATCGATCAGTTGAGCGTAGATGTGTTTCGAAGAACGGAACACGTTCAAACGTGGACGCTCAGTAGTTCCCTGGATCTTTTTACGAACACGCAGGTGACGTTTGAGACGAGCCTTGTTTTTATCCTCTTTTGTAATCATGACTTCCCTTTCACTCCCTTCAGTTTGCCGTTAAGAGCTTCACTTTAAGATGCGCGGGGTATCTTACAATTAAGGTAGAGCTGGTTATTTCTTCTTACCAGCTTTACCTTCCTTGCGGATGATACGCTCGCCTTCATATTTGATACCTTTACCTTTGTACGGCTCAGGTTCACGTACGGAACGGATTTTGGCAGCATAAGCGCCTACGCGTTCTTTATCGATACCTCTAACGATGATCTTCGTGTTCGCAGGAACTTCGAACTCGATGCCCGCTTCCGGTGTAATTTCAACCGGGTGGGAGTAACCAACGTTCAGTACGATTTTATCTCCGGATTTGCTTGCACGATATCCGACCCCAACCAGCTCCAGAGATTTCGAGAAACCTTCAGTCACACCACTCACCATGTTGTTGACAACGGAGCGGGTTGTGCCGTGAAGTGAACGATGCAGTTTGTTGTCCGACGGGCGAACAACAGTGATTTCGTTATTTTCAACTGTAATCTTCATGTCTTTATGAAGCTCACGAGTCAAAGTGCCTTTAGGACCTTTTACTGTAATAACGGCGTTGTCCAAAGTGACATCTACACCGCTAGGTACTGCGATTGGTTTGCGACCAATACGAGACATGTGTTGCACCTCCTTATCTTGTGACGTTTATTACCAAATGTAGCAGACAACTTCTCCGCCGGATTTTGATTGACGAGCTTCTTTGTCGGTCATAACTCCCTTAGATGTGGAGATAATCGCGATTCCAAGGCCACCGAGTACACGAGGCACTTCATTGCTCTTCGTGTATACGCGAAGACCTGGTTTACTGATTCTTTTCAGACCGGAGATAACGCGCTCCTGGTTCGGGCCGTATTTCAAGAAGATACGGATAATCCCTTGTTTGCTATCTTCAACGAATTCAGCATCACGGATGAAACCTTCACGTTTCAGGATGTCCGCGATTTGTTTCTTCATAGTAGAAGCAGGCATTTCTACTGTCTCGTGACGCACAGTGTTGGCGTTACGAATACGAGTAAGCATATCTGCAATAGGATCAGACATAGTCATGTGTGTAAACCTCCTTCCCGTTTATAAACTTCTTACCAACTTGCTTTTTTCACGCCAGGGATCTGGCCTTTATAAGCTAATTCACGGAAACAAATTCTGCAAATTTTGTACTTTTGCAGTACCGAATGTGGACGACCGCAACGCTCGCAACGTGTATATGCACGCACTTTGAACTTAGGCTCGCGTTGTTGTTTAACTTTCATTGAAGTCTTTGCCACTTAGACTGACACCTCCTAAACATTTTCGGAGAAATGGATATTTCTTATTTTGTGAAAGGCATGCCCAGCTGATTCAGCAGCTCACGGGATTCCTCGTCCGTCTTAGCAGTAGTTACGATAACGATGTCCATACCGCGGACCTTATCCACTTTGTCATATTCGATTTCCGGGAAGATCAATTGCTCTTTAAGACCCAGTGTGTAGTTACCGCGGCCGTCGAAGGCTTTAGCAGATACACCACGGAAGTCACGTACGCGTGGAAGCGTTACGTTGATCAATTTATCCAGGAAGTAATACATACGCTCGCCGCGCAGTGTTACTTTAACCCCGATCGGCATATTTTCGCGCAGTTTGAAACCGGCGATGGATTTTTTTGCTTTAGTGATTACCGGCTTTTGACCAGCGATCAGCTGCAAATCATTAACTGCAGCATCAAGTACTTTGGAGTTCTGAACAGCGTCACCCACACCCATGTTGATGACGATCTTCTCGATCTTAGGCACTTGCATAACAGTTGTATAGTTGAACTTCTGCATCAGAGCAGGTGTAATTTCATTCAAATAACGTTCTTTCATTCTTGCTGCCATGAAGTTTTACCTCCTTTCATTGGGACTGTATTAGTCGATAATCTCTCCGGATCTCTTAGCAACCCGAACCTTCTTACCGTTATCGAGTACTTTGTAACCAATACGGGTTACTTTGCCGCTCTTCGGATCGATGTGCATTACGTTGGACACATGGATCGAAGCTTCTTGCTCGATGATTCCGCCTTGCGGATTCAACTGGTTCGGCTTCTGGTGTTTTTTCACCATGTTTACGCCTTCTACCAGGACGCGGTTTTCACGAGGATAAGCAGCGATGACACGGCCTTTTTTACCTTTGTCTTTCCCGCTGATCACAAGTACCACATCATCTTTCTTCACGTGCAGTTTATTGTTATGGGATTCCAGAACTTTTTTCACTCTAGGCATTTATTACACCTCCTATAACTGACCGTCAGAGTCGTGCAGGTCTTTGGGGCCCCCCGAAAAGTATTCGGCATTAACCTCAGAGCAACACGTCACTTTTTGGGGATTTTTTTAGATTACTTCCGGTGCCAAGGAAACGATCTTCATGTAGTCCTTATCGCGAAGTTCGCGAGCAACAGGTCCGAAGATACGGGTTCCGCGCGGGCTTCTGTCGTCTTTAACAACAACAGCTGCGTTTTCGTCGAATGCGATGTAAGAACCGTCTTTACGGCGTACAGAACGCTTAGTACGAACAACTACCGCTTTAACAACATCACCTTTTTTGACAACGCCGCCTGGTGTTGCTTGTTTAACGGAACAAACGATCAGATCACCGATTGCTGCTGTCCGGCGTCCAGTACCACCCAGTACGCGGATACACATCAGTTCCTTCGCACCAGAGTTGTCAGCCACATGCAAACGTGTAAATGGTTGAATCATTATTAAGTTCCTCCTTCCGGAAAGGGTTCAGCTTGGGATTAGATGATAACCGCTTTTTCTACCACTTCAACCAGTCTCCACCGTTTGTCTTTGGACAATGGACGAGTTTCCATGACTTTCACGACATCACCAATTTTAGCTACATTCTCTTCATCATGTGCCTTGAATTTCTTCGTGGACTTGATGCGTTTGTGGTACAGATTGTGCTTTTTATAGGTTTCAACAGCAATTACGATGGTTTTATCCATTTTGTCGCTGACTACTTTACCGATCAGCACTTTACGTGCATTACGCTCTTCGCTCATAATTAGCCTCCTTCCTGATTACGGATTAAGAATCCGCCGTCACTTAACTGATGCCAAGTACTCTTTGATGGATTACGGTTTTAGCACGAGCTATTTCCTTGCGCACATCACGAATCCGAGTCGGGTTATCCAGTTGGCCAGTTGCCAATTGAAAACGGAGATTGAAAAGTTCCTCTTTGAAACCAGCGATTTTCTGTTCAATCTCGGCAGTGGTTAAGTTGCGAAGTTCATTAGCTTTCATTTGCTTCACCACCCAATTCTTCACGTTTCACAAACTTAGTCTTTACAGGCAGCTTGTGAGCGGCAAGACGCATCGCTTCACGAGCGATTTCTTCCGACACGCCTCCGAGTTCGAACATAATCTTGCCCGGTTTAACCACGGCTACCCATTTCTCAACGTTACCTTTACCACTACCCATACGAACCTCAAGAGGCTTCTGAGTAATAGGCTTATCTGGGAAAATCTTGATCCAAACCTGACCGCCACGTTTGATGTAACGTGTCATTGCGATACGGGCAGCTTCGATCTGACGGTTCGTGATCCAAGATGGTTCAAGAGCCTGCAGGCCGAATTCGCCGAAGTTAAGTTCTGTACCGCCTTTTGCCATACCCTTCATGTGACCGCGTTGTTGCTTGCGGTGTTTAACGCGCTTTGGTACCAACATGATTAGTTGCCTCCTTCCTGAGCAGCTTGTTTCTTAGCTGGGGGAAGAACTTCTCCACGGTAGATCCATACTTTTACGCCGATACGGCCGTAAGTTGTATGTGCTTCAGCTGTTCCGTAATCGATATCAGCACGAAGCGTATGAAGTGGAACTGTTCCTTCGCTATAACCTTCTGAACGGGCAATCTCAGCGCCGCCAAGACGTCCGCCAACCTGAGTTTTAATTCCCTTTGCGCCGGAACGCATAGTTCTTTGGATCGCTTGTTTCAGAGCACGACGGAACGATACGCGACGTTCCAATTGTTGTGCAATGCTTTCAGCAACGAGAATTGCATCCAGTTCAGGGTGTTTAATTTCATTGATGTTGATGTGTACTTTCTTACCGCCGGCAATAGCTGTAACTGCGCTGCGAAGTACTTCTACTTCTGCTCCGCCTTTACCAATTACCATACCTGGTTTAGCTGTGTGAATTGTAACATTCACTCGGCTTGCCGCTCTTTCGATCTCAATGCGGGAAACAGAGGAATCTTTCAATTTGCCTTTAAGGTATTCACGGATTTTGACGTCTTCCATTAAAAGAGTACCGAAATCTTTACCTGCATACCATTTAGATTCCCAATCGCGAATGACACCGATTCGGAGTCCGACTGGATTGACCTTTTGACCCACGTGTTATCCCTCCTTATTTCTCAGATACCACCAAAGTAATGTGGCTGGTACGTTTATTGATCCGGCTTGCACGGCCCATGGCGCGTGGACGGAAACGTTTCATAGTTGGACCCTGGTTAACGAAAACTTCGCTAACGAACAAGCTGTTCACGTCCATAGAGTAGTTATGCTCAGCGTTCGCAATCGCCGAGTTCAACAGCTTCTCAACAACCGGAGAAGCGGATTTCGGAGTGTGGCGAAGAATTGCAATTGCTTCCCCCACTTGCTTGCCGCGAATCAAGTCAACAACCAGTTTCGCTTTACGAGCGGAAATCCGCACCGATCTTGCATGTGCTTTTGCTTCCATTGTTTTCCCTCCTCTCAAACGAAGACGTTAATTATCTTCTTGTTTTCTTATCGTCACTCGCATGGCCTTTGTAAGTACGTGTTGGCGCGAACTCGCCCAATTTGTGACCTACCATATCTTCCGTTACGTATACAGGCACGTGTTTGCGGCCGTCATATACACCAAACGTATGTCCGATAAACTGAGGGAAAATGGTTGAGCGACGGGACCAGGTTTTAACAACAACTTTCTTGTCTGCCTCGTTCAAGTCTTCAACTTTTTTCAGCAGGTAGCCATCAATGAATGGCCCCTTTTTTAAACTGCGACCCATGTGTGAATCCTCCCTTCATCCGGTTCTTCAAACCGCGAATCGACGCTTCGCGCTTGCTAACATGCCAGAAGCGTCTTATTTCGTGCGGCGGCGAACGATATATTTATCAGATGCCTTGTTTTTCTTACGCGTTTTGTAGCCAAGGGTCGGTTTGCCCCAAGGAGACATTGGCGATTTACGTCCGATTGGAGCGCGGCCTTCACCACCACCGTGTGGGTGATCGTTAGGGTTCATTACTACCCCGCGAACTTCAGGACGTTGGCCAAGCCAGCGACTGCGTCCGGCTTTACCGATTTTGATCAATTCATGATCTTCGTTACCTACGGATCCGATGGTTGCACGGCATACGCTAAGAATTCTGCGAACTTCACCGGAGTTCAAACGAACGGATACGTATTTTTCTTCTTTACCAAGCAATTGAGCTTCTGTACCGGCAGCACGGACCAGCTGTCCGCCTTTACCTGGTTTCAACTCAATATTGTGGATAACTGTACCTACTGGAATGTTTTCCAGTGGAAGTGCGTTACCGATCTTGATGTCAGAAGCAGGACCCGACTCAACTTTATCCCCAACTTTAAGGCCTTTAGGAGCGATGATATAACGTTTCTCTCCATCAGCATAGTGGATCAAAGCAATATTAGAAGTACGGTTAGGGTCATACTCGATTGTAGCAACGCTACCTGGTATGCCATCTTTGGTCCGCTTGAAGTCGATAATACGGTATTTACGTTTGTGTCCGCCGCCATGGTGACGAACTGTAATTTTACCTTGGTTATTACGGCCGGCTTTTTTGCTCAGCGGAGCCAAAAGCGATTTCTCAGGCTGGTTTGTTGTGATTTCTTCAAACGTAGACACAGACATGTTGCGTCTTGCCGGAGAGGTCGGTTTGTACTTTTTGATTGGCACTATAGTTTCCTCCTTACTTTAAGAGTATTATTCTACCGCTTCAAAGAATTCAAGCGGCTTGCTGTCCGGGCTAAGTTTAACGATGGCTTTTTTCCACTCTGGAGTGTATCCAGAATATTTGCCGTAACGTTTCAGTTTACCAGGTACGCGCATTGTGTTCACACTAACGACTTTAACTTTAAAAATAGCCTCGACAGCTTTTTTGATTTCGGTCTTGTTAGCACGGATATCCACTTCAAAAGCGTATTTCAATTCGCTCATGTATTCGGATGTGCGTTCCGTAATCACTGGACGCTTAATAATATCCCGAGGATCTTTCATTACGCGAACACCTCCTCTACCTTCAGAACTGCTTCTTTAGTGATAATCAGCTTGTCGTACGTCAGTACGTCAAGAACATTAATGCCGTCAGCCGCTACGAATTTCACCCCAGGGATGTTACGAGCGGAAAGTGCTACATTGTCATCATAGCTCGGAGCTACGATTAGGGCCTTGCTGCCCACTTTAAGATTGTTCAGAATCGCCGCGAATTCTTTCGTCTTCGGAGCATTCAGTGTCAGGCTATCCAATACGATAATGTCATTCCCGATAACTTTCGAGGACAACGCGGACTTGATAGCAAGACGGCGAACCTTCTTAGGCAATTTCCAGGAATAGCTGCGTGGTGTTGGTCCGAAGACTACGCCGCCGCCTTTCCATTGTGGAGAACGAATGGAGCCTTGACGAGCACGACCTGTACCTTTTTGTTTCCAAGGCTTGCGTCCGCCGCCACGCACTTCAGAACGTCCTTTTACTTTGTGTGTACCGCGACGAAGGGAAGCTCTCTGCATAAGCGCAGCTTCGTGCAGCACGTGCACGTTAGGCTCGATACCGAAAACGGAATCACTCAGTTCAACTTCGCCAACTTCGTTACCACTAGTATTGAAAAGTGTTACTTTTGGCATTTCATGTTCCTCCTTTCTTCAGAAATTATTTCTTAACGGTTTGTTTAACTTTCACGAAGCTGTTTTTAGGACCTGGAATAGCGCCTTTAACCAGCAGTACATTACGTTCTACGTCAACACGGATGATCTCAAGCTTCTGAACCGTAACGGTTGCATGACCCATGTGTCCTGGCAGGCGTTTGCCCTTAGGAACACGGTTAGCCTGGATGGAACCCATGGAGCCCGGTCTTCTGTGGTAACGCGATCCGTGTGCCATTGGTCCACGGCTTTGTCCCCAGCGTTTGATGTTACCCTGGAAACCTTTACCCTTCGAAGTACCTGTAACGTCAACAAATTCGCCTTCAGCGAAGATGTCAGCCTTAAGCTCTTGTCCAACCTCGAGTGACCCGAGGTCAACACCGCGAATTTCGCGAACGTAGCGCTTAGGTGTTGCATTTGCCTTTTTGGCGTGACCCTGTTCAGGCTTGTTGGAGCGGCTTTCCTTTTTGTCGGAGAAACCCAACTGCACTGCTTCATATCCGTCGATATTCAGGTCTTTCTTTTGCAGTACCACACAAGGTCCAGCTTCGATAACCGATACAGCGATCACGTTACCTTCTGGAGTAAACACTTGAGTCATACCGAGTTTTTTTCCTAAGATACCTTTCATGTTGACACCTCTTTTCGTTTCCTAGTTGATTAAAATGGATTACAATTTGATTTCGATATCTACACCGGACGGTAGATCCAAGCGCATCAAGGCATCCACAGTTTGTGGTGTTGGGTTCACAATATCGATCAAACGTTTGTGAGTCCGTTGTTCAAACTGTTCACGGGAATCCTTGTACTTGTGTACCGCACGGAGAATGGTAATGATTTGCTTCTCAGTTGGCAGCGGGATCGGCCCGGATACACCAGCACCCGAACGTTTTGCTGTTTCAACGATTTTCTCTGCGGATTGATCAAGAATTCTGTGGTCGTATGCTTTCAAGCGGATACGAATTTTTTGCTTTGCCATTTTAGTCCCTCCTTCTATCGCCCAATTTATTATCGGACATACTCCGTGAAAATTTTCTGACGTCGACCTCATGGCAAAGGGGCCGGGTGTGTCAGTAACCTCTCACATCATCGCAACGTCTCAGAACAACATTTATTATTATATATAATAGGCGGCTATATTGCAAGAGGATTTGCAAAAAGAATCACATTTTTCCGAAAAAAATAAAAAAGGCACCTTTCTTATTCAGAATGGCACCCTCCGAGCAGCTAAATATTGTATTTCTTCTATATAAAATAACTCAGCTTATAGATTATCCGTCGCTGCCTTGAATTGACCGGCCGAAGCTGCCGTCTGTGCTGTTGCTGAACCGATACCTTCTATAGTCTGAATGAGTACTTTGATCTCTTCCTCTACAGTGACAATTCTTTGGGTGCTGCTCTGCATAGAGTCCACAATATCACTAAAAAGCCGGCTGGTCTCCAGCGACTGGTGCTTCCCGCTCTCTGTCAGCTCCTGAACTTTATGGATCTCCCCGACAACCTGTGATGTAAGTGAACTGGACTGCAGGGTCAGCTCCCCGATCCGGATAACTGTATTCTTAGTATCTTCAGCCAGTCTGCTGACTTCCTGCGCAACTACACTGAAGCCCCGGCCATGCTCGCCTGCACGCGCTGCCTCTATAGTAGCATTGAGTGACAATATTTTGGTCTGATCGGCAATATCCTGTACTGCAGCGACTATCTTCTGAATTTGCCGTGAGGAACGGCTCAGCTCGTTCACAGACTGCTCCATCGCATTTGTGCTGTTGTATATAAGATCAATCTGGCCGGAAAGGCTGTCCAGCTGCCCGCGTCCCTCTCTCGCCTTCCCTTGTGTCTCCAGAGCGGAGGATGCGGTACGCTGAAAGGTATTGTTCACTTCATTACTGCTGGCCACCAGCTGCTCTACAGCGGCGTTAGTGTCAATACTGAGGTCAATCAGTTCACCGCTAAATTCAGCAATTTTGGCTTTCAGTTCATTCTTCACCAGCAGGTATTGTTCTTCTTTTTCCCTGATGTTCTCCTTCTCATACGCTTCAAGCACAAGCTGCTGTTCAAGATTCAGCAGTTTGGTCACAGTCCGGACTAATTTGACCCGTTCAACATCCCTATGGGCCTCATTATAGATAACAGCTATAAACACATTCTGCAGATTCTGAAAAGCGGACAGATACCACTTAGGCTCAAGCCCGATCCTTTTATGAATATTAGCAATCCGCAGGCGTTTAGCTATATACTCTTCATTCACGTTGCCATCAAATATTTCAATAATGTGCTCGCGCAACGTTTTTTTCAGCCGTTCGATACTGCTGTGCTCCAGGATGATTGCCTCAAGCTTGTTTACGCCAAGAACCGTATTGTAAAATTGATCGGTGATATAATCAATCTCTTGTTCCACAACAGGTTTCATCAGGCGCAACAGCCTTAAATCTTCTTCAGTTAAATCAATCATCCGCATCTGCTCATTCAACTCATCATGTCCGTCCAGTGTGTGAAGTATGTCTGCATCGGCAGCGGGTATAAGGATTGTACTATTGTCTTTCAATTGAGCGGCGGGAGATTCCTCATCGGAGTTCCGTGAGGCCAAACCATGCATAAACGAAAACGGACATTTCCCCATACTTCCACACTCCCTAAAATCCTAATAATTGACATTGTATATATAGACTCATTCTACTCTATCATTATTAAAAATGTAAAGAATTTTAAGGAGTTTTTTGTAGAATATTGTTGAATACACCTCTATATCATAGGTTTATATGTCGTTTATTGTCGATTAATAGCGAATCGTTATGAATTTCTGCTGCTAGCTCCTAGCTCGTCTAGTTTCTAGCTTCTGATTTCAGCGATTTGGATAAGCGCTTCTATTTCAAGTATATTTATAGTTCTTTTGTGCATGGCTATAATCTTCAACGCTTCTAGCTTATTCAATTTACGGCTCAGTGTCTCTGCAGTGGTTCCGATCATGGCAGCCACTTCCTTCTGGGCCGAGGGCAACGCTACCGATTGTCTTATGGCTTGCGCTGCAGCCGGTGGTTCTGAATGGCTCCGGGTGTACAAATACACGAGCAGCCTAGCCAGGCGCTTCTCCACTTCAAACATATGCATAGCCCCGGCTGACTCTTCCGCCTGATGCAATTGCTCGCTTACAGACATGAGGAAGCTGAACGCAAGCCCTGCATTCTGTTCCAGCAGCGGAATGAAATCTTTACGCTGAATCCGGCATACCTCTCCATTCTCGATAACCTCTGCTGTTACATCATTATTTTTATTGTGCAGCAACGCAAATTGACCGAAATAGTCCCCAGGGAAAAGAAAGCGGACGATATGCTGCTTCCCCTCCTTGCTGTTCTGCGTTAATTTAATAAGTCCGCTTTTTACCACGAACAAAGCTTCAGACGGTTCTCCCTCTCTGCACACCTGGCTGCCTTTTTTATATTGACGGGATTCTGTCATCGACTCAATGAGCAATATCTCTTCATCAGACAAGCCCCGGAATACGGGAACCTGCCGTACACAACCATGTGAGTTACATTCAGCACAGCCCATTATCCTTCATCCTTCCCTTCAATCTGCATCCAACATACCAAGAATTCTGCAGCTGGCGGGTGACTGGGCACACATTTTTCCGAAAAACTTGATCTGTATCAAGGTTTCCTTCTCTTCCATCTAATACAATAGATTCATAGAGAGAGCAAAGGAGTTGGAGTCAGTGCAGCAATATTCATTCGAAGACATGCGTCAAATTGACCGGACCACTCTTGGTGATGTGGTTCCACTAGAGCTATTCCGTACGATACGGCTGATTGGTTTGAACCAGGGGCTTCCATTAGGCGGAAAAGGGACTACTCTGACCATAGGCAGAAAAATCGGCGAAAGCCTGCCGGCTGCCTCTATTGCGGAGCTCCTGCAAATATTCGAGGATCTGAAAATCGGTATCCCGCGTATTCTTCATTCCGATGAGCGCAAAATAAATATCGCTGTCGATGATTGCTTTTGCAAAGGATTGCCTTCGCTTGAAGATGAAAAGATGGTCTGCGATTTAGAGGGGGCTATTCTTGAAGGGGCACTCGGTAAAATTCTCGGGCGCAAGGTCTCCGTCAAAGAGATCAAATGCAATGTAACCGGTCATGAGCACTGTGAGTATGAAGTAAAGCTTTAGAACGAATCTATTATTAATTGAAAGCGGGGATTTATTATGGAAAAGAAAAGTTTAGCTGAAGTGCTGCAATATCAGGAGGAGCGGTTCACGAAAAAAATCCTCTTCCAGCAGGGTGACAGTGTTGTGTTTGTTCTTAATTTCATGCCGGGTCAAAAGCTGCCTGTGCATAAGCATCCTGGTGCCGATGTCTACATCCTGGCCTTAAAGGGAAGCGGCACCATTCATGTAGATGATACGGAGCAAACCTTCGCAGAAGGAGAAACCATTTATATCGCCGGTGATGAATCCTTTGCCTATACTAATGACAGCTCTGCTCCCTCCAGTCTGCATGTTGTCCTCTCTAAGCTTCCAGGCCCTGCTTATGCGAAGGAGATTTAAATACAACTCCAGCTGCTTTAACAGCACCGTTCCTTTAAGGGACGGTCTTTTTTTATAAACTAAAGACAGGGCCTCTTCAATGAAGAGACCCTGCCTTATATTCCGGTCTATCCTAACGGATAGAGCCCGAATTACTTCTGGATGGAAGCTACGGAACCGGCACCAACTGTGCGTCCGCCTTCGCGAATGGAGAATTTAGTACCTTCTTCAATAGCGATTGGGGAGATCAGTTGTACAGTTACAGTGATGTTATCACCAGGCATAACCATTTCAGTACCTTCTGGCAGGTTGATGATACCTGTTACGTCAGTTGTACGGAAGTAGAACTGTGGACGGTAACCAGTGAAGAATGGTTTGTGACGTCCGCCTTCTTCTTTAGTCAGAACGTAGATCTGAGCAGTGAACTCAGTGTGCGGGTTAACGGAGTTTGGCTTAGCCAATACTTGTCCGCGTTCGATGTTGTTACGGTCTACACCGCGAAGCAGTGCGCCGATGTTGTCGCCCGCTTGTGCGGAATCGAGCAATTTACGGAACATTTCAACGCCGGTAACAACGGATTTTTTCTTGTCTTCGTGGATACCCACGATTTCAACTTCTTCCCCAACTTTAACTGTTCCGCGTTCTACGCGACCAGTTGCCACAGTACCGCGGCCAGTGATGGAGAATACGTCTTCGACTGGCATCAAGAAAGGCTTGTCAGTTTGACGTTCTGGAAGCGGGATGTACGTGTCGATCGTTTCGAACATTTCAACGATCTTCTGTGCATATTCGCCATCAGGGTTCTGAAGAGCTTCACGAGCAGATCCACGGATGATTGGAGTATCATCGCCTGGGAAGTCGTATTCGCTCAGCAGATCGCGAACTTCCATTTCAACCAGTTCAAGCAACTCTTCGTCTTCAACCATGTCACATTTGTTCAGGAAGACAACGATGTAAGGAACACCTACTTGACGGGACAGCAGGATGTGCTCACGAGTCTGTGGCATAGGGCCGTCAGCTGCGGATACAACCAGGATTGCTCCGTCCATTTGCGCTGCGCCAGTGATCATGTTTTTAACATAGTCGGCGTGTCCAGGGCAGTCTACGTGTGCGTAGTGACGGTTAGGAGTTTCATATTCAACGTGAGCGGTGGAAATAGTGATACCGCGTTCGCGCTCTTCTGGAGCTTTGTCGATTTGATCGAATGCTACAGCAGCACCGCCGTATTTTTTGGACAATACAGTTGTGATTGCAGCAGTCAGTGTTGTTTTACCATGGTCGACGTGACCAATAGTACCAATGTTAACGTGCGGTTTGTTACGTTCAAACTTTGCCTTTGCCATTTGAACATTTCCTCCTTAATGTGGGGTTCCTTATATTTGAGCCGCCCGCCTACATGTAATTCTTAGATGACTGATATGATATATCCGGACGGCAAGTTAAAAACTCGGGATTATTCTCCGCCCTTGTTCTTGGCTACGATTTCTTCAGCAATGGATTTAGGTACTTCTTCATAGTGAGAAAGTTCCATTGAGAATACGCCGCGTCCTTGAGTACCGGAACGAAGTGTTGTGGAATAACCGAACATTTCGGAGAGAGGCACCTTAGCACGGATAATTTGCGCACCACCACGGGAATCCATACCTTCGATCCGGCCGCGACGGGAGTTCAGCATACCCATTACATCACCCATGTACTCCTCAGGAACAGTTACTTCCACTTTCATGATTGGCTCAAGCAGGACAGGCTTACACTTGTCTTTAGCTGCTTTGAGTGCCATCGAGCCGGCGATTTTAAACGCCATTTCGTTGGAGTCAACATCATGATAAGAACCATCAACGATGGTTGCCTTAACGTCTACAAGCGGGAAGCCTGCAAGTACGCCGTTTTTCATTTGCTCTTCAATACCGGCAAGTGCAGGAGCGATGTATTCTCTTGGTACAGAACCACCGACAACTTTACTTTCGAATTTGCTGCCAGTACCTGGCTCGAGAGGTTCAAATTCAACCCATACGTGACCGTACTGACCGCGACCGCCGGATTGGCGAACGAATTTACCTTCAACGCGTGCTGGTGCTTTGAATGTTTCACGGTAAGCAACCTGTGGTTTACCCACGTTGGTTTCTACCTTGAATTCGCGGCGCATACGGTCGATGATAATATCCAGGTGAAGCTCACCCATACCTGCCAGGATGGTTTGGCCGGTTTCTTCATCGGTGTGTGCACGAAGAGTTGGATCCTCTTCAGTCAGCTTACCGAGAGCTACGCCCATCTTATCTTGGTCGGCTTTGGTTTTTGGTTCAACTGCGATTTCGATAACCGGATCAGGGAAGTTCATGGACTCCAGGATAACCGGATGTTTCTCATCACAGAGTGTATCGCCGGTACTTGTGTCTTTCAGACCAACAGCTGCCGCGATATCACCAGCGTAAACGATGGAGATTTCTTGACGGCTGTTCGCATGCATCTGCAGGATACGGCCGATACGCTCACGTTTGCCCTTAGTAGCGTTAACTACATAAGAACCGGATTCCAGGATACCGGAGTATACACGGAAGAACGTGAGTTTACCCACATAAGGGTCTGTCATGATTTTAAATGCCAGTGCTGAGAATGGTTCTTCATCCGAAGAGTGACGAACCGCTTCTGTACCGTCATCCAGATGACCTTGAATAGCCGGTACATCCAGTGGGGATGGCAAGTAATCAACGACAGCGTCCATCATGAGCTGAACACCTTTGTTGCGGTAGGAGGATCCGACAATTACAGGGAAGACCTTAACTTCACATACGCCTTTGCGCAGTGCAGCTTTGATTTCTTCAATAGTAATTTCTTCGCCTTCCAGATACTTCATAGTCAGATCTTCGTCAAGTTCTGCAACCTTCTCAATCAGATCGGTACGCAGTGCCTCAACTTGCTCCAAATATTCAGCAGGAATTTCGGTAACTTCGATGTTTTGTCCCAGGTCGTCTTTGAAGATGTGAGCTTTCTGCTCAACAAGGTCAATGATTCCCGTGAAGTCAGCTTCGGCACCAATTGGCAGCTGAATAGCTACTGCATTGGCTTGCAGGCGGTCACGCATGCTGTCGATAACGTTCAGGAAGTCCGCACCGATGATATCCATTTTGTTAACATATGCGATCCGGGGAACGCCGTAACGGTCAGCCTGTCTCCATACGGTTTCAGACTGAGGCTCTACGCCCTCTTTCGCACTAAATACACCAACTGCCCCATCCAATACACGCAGGGAACGTTCAACTTCAACAGTGAAGTCAACGTGCCCTGGGGTGTCAATAATATTGATGCGGTGACCCTTCCACGCAGCGGTTGTAGCAGCGGAAGTAATCGTAATCCCGCGCTCCTGCTCTTGTTCCATCCAGTCCATTGTAGCTGCACCCTCGTGAACTTCACCGATTTTGTGCGTACGGCCTGTGTAGAATAGAATCCGCTCAGTGGTAGTAGTCTTACCAGCATCAATATGTGCCATGATCCCGATATTACGTGTATTTTTTAAGGAGAACTCTCTTGACATGAATGGATCTCCTTCCAAAGTAGAAGTAATTTGAACGACTAAATCCTACCAGCGGTAGTGAGCAAACGCTTTGTTTGCTTCAGCCATTTTGTGCGTGTCTTCACGTTTCTTAACGGAAGCGCCTGTGTTGTTGGAAGCATCGATGATCTCAGCCGCCAAACGCTCTTCCATAGTCTTCTCACCGCGGTTGCGTGAGTAGTTTACAAGCCAACGTAATCCCAAAGCAGTACGTCTTTCAGGTTTAACTTCGATAGGCACCTGGTAGTTAGCACCGCCGACACGGCGAGCTTTAACTTCCAATACAGGCATGATGTTCTTGATGGCAGCTTCGAAAACTTCCATCGGTTCTTTACCTGTACGTTCCTGAATCAACTTGAACGAATTGTACAAAATGCTTTGAGCGACACCTCTTTTACCACCCAGCATAATACGGTTGATCAAACGAGTAACCAACTTGCTATTATACAATGGATCTGGCAATACATCTCTCTTAGTAACTGGACCTTTGCGTGGCATGGATATCCCCCTTTCTTAAATGTTTAATATTCAGTAATGCTAATCTTATTTCTTCGCCTTAGGACGTTTCGCGCCGTATTTGGAGCGAGCCTGCATCCGGTTAGCAACACCTGCAGTATCGAGTGCACCACGAACGATGTGGTAACGAACTCCTGCAAGGTCCTTAACTTTACCTCCGCGCAGCAATACTACGCTGTGCTCTTGAAGGTTGTGTCCGATACCCGGAATGTAAGCAGTCACCTCAAGACGGTTCGTCAAACGAACACGGGCATACTTACGAAGTGCTGAGTTTGGTTTACGTGGAGTCATTGTGCCTACACGAGTGCACACACCGCGTTTCTGCGGGGCGCTCAAATTTGTAGCCTCACGCTTGAGGGCGTTGAACCCTTTTTGAAGAGCGGGAGATTTGGATTTTTCGATTTTGGCTTGACGGCCTTTACGAACCAATTGATTGATAGTTGGCATGTTGTGCCACCCCCTTCCTGAAATAATAGTCAATTTACAAACTTTTAAGTCCACAGACCCAGGCGGTTCATAAAAAGACAAATGAAAAGTCTTTGCTGCCGAAGTGTACCCCGGTACAAAAACATCTTTCGTGCTATTCTTTTAAGACGGCTGCCATTGCAGCACCCACTTCTATCCCGCAGGCCTTGCCCAAATTCAGCATGGTGTCCACATATGTGACCTTCACACCTTGTTTGCCGCAAAGCATAACAATTCTGGAAGTAAGCCGTTGATCTCCGTCCTCTGCCACATAGACTTCTGCGGCTTGGCCCATCTCTACCGCCTTGACGGTTTGCTTGGAACCGATCTTGACCTGAGCATCCTGAAATCCTCGATCATCAGTCATGAATAATCATTACCTCCACTGAACAAGAATGACGAGGCACTCACGCACCTTAGACATATTAGCATCCTCAGAACCCGATGTCAAGAAAATCAGCAAATATTTTATTAATATTCATGGCAGACAGCCGCGTCACGCAAGAATATAACGTGACGCGTACACTGTTAGCCACAATTATTCAACTATTCAGCAGGAACCGTTTCTAAAGCATCTTGCACGCCTTCTTCATTCGGATCACTCAGCTTAACATTACGGTAACGATTCATACCCGTACCGGCAGGAATCAGCTTCCCGATGATAACATTTTCTTTCAGGCCGAGGAGTTTATCCACTTTACCCTTAATTGCTGCATCCGTAAGGACACGGGTAGTTTCCTGGAAGGATGCCGCAGACAGGAAGGAATCAGTCTCCAGGGAAGCCTTGGTAATACCAAGCAGTACCGGTTTGGCCACCGCAGGTTCATTACCGGACAGGATTGCTTCCTTGTTGGCTGCTTCAAATTCCGGAATATCAGCAAATGAGCCTGGTAGGAGATTGGTATCTCCGGCATCAATAATGCGGATTTTGCGCAGCATCTGCTTAATCATAACTTCAATGTGCTTATCATTGATTTCAACGCCCTGGTTACGGTATACACGCTGTACTTCCTGCAGAATGTAGTTCTGTACCCCGCGGATCCCTTTGATACGCAGCATTTCTTTAGGGTCGATAGAACCGTCAGTCAGTTCATCGCCAGCTTCAATCTCCTGGCCTTCGCTGACACGCAGACGGGAACCGTAAGTGATGGAGTAGGTCTTGGACTCAGCTTCACCCTGGACTTCGATTTCACGGCGGTCCTTGGTTTCACGGATTTCCTTAACTACCCCGTCAATTTCACTGATTGTCGCCTGACCTTTAGGGTTACGGGCTTCAAACAACTCTTGGATACGCGGCAGACCTTGCGTGATATCGTCTCCGGCAACACCGCCGGTATGGAATGTACGCATGGTAAGCTGTGTTCCCGGTTCACCGATGGATTGTGCGGCAATGATGCCGACAGCTTCCCCGATTTCCACGAATTTGCCTGTTGCCAGGTTGCGTCCGTAGCATTTCTTGCAGACCCCGTGACGGGCACGGCAGCTCAGTACAGAGCGGATCTGCAGTTTGGTTACACCCGCATTAACAATCTCTTCAGCCTTATCGGAGTCAATCAGGTCGTTACGGTGAACGATGATTTCCTTCGTTTCCGGATGACGGACGGTTTCGAAGGAGTAACGGCCTTCAATACGGTCATATAGATCCTCAATAACTTCCTTGCCATCCTGGATCCGGCTGACAGTGAAGCCTTTATCCGTACCGCAATCCTCTTCACGGACGATTACGTCCTGGGCCACGTCAACGAGACGGCGTGTCAGGTAACCGGAGTCCGCTGTACGCAGCGCTGTATCGGCCAGACCTTTACGCGCTCCGTGCGTCGAGATAAAGTACTCGAGGACGGTCAGACCTTCACGGAAGTTTGCTTTGATCGGCAATTCGAAAATCCGGCCCGAAGGTGTTGCCATCAGACCACGCATACCGCCCAGCTGGGTAATCTGCGATTTGTTACCGCGCGCTTTGGAGTCAACCATGAGCATGATGGAGTTAAAGCGGTCCATCGATTTCAGCAGGACGTTCGTAAGATCATCCTTAGTCTTCGACCAGATCTCAATAACACGGTCATAACGTTCATCGTTAGTGATCAGACCACGGCGGTACTGGTTGGCAACCACATCAACCTTAGCTTCCGATTCTTTAAGAATCGTAGCTTTTTCCTCAGGCACGATAACGTCGGATACGGCAACCGTAACCCCGGAACGTGTAGAGTAGGTGAAGCCGAGCTGTTTGATTTTATCCAGAATCACAGATGTTTTGGTCGTGTGATAGGTCTCGAAGCAGCGGGCGATAATGAGGCCCAGATATTCTTTACCTACTGCACTTGCTTCCGGAGCAGCCATGATCAGTTCACGGATATCCGCGCCTTTTTCATAGATGAAATACTTCTCAGGCGTACCTTGAAGCAGGTTGGCTTTGGTAGCTTCGTTGATATAAGGGAAACTGCTAGGGTAAATTTCATTAAAGATGATCTTCCCTACAGTCGTAATCAGCATAGCCTCTTGCTGCTCAGCCGTGAAGCTGGTTTTGCCCAGAGCTTTGGCAGGGATGGCAACACGCGCATGCAGTCCTGCAGTTCCGCGCTGGTAAGCTGAAACAGCTTCGTTCACGGTGCGCAGAATCATGCCGGTACCCTTCTCTTCCTTGTTGTCCATCGTCAGATAGAATGTACCAAGGACCATATCCTGTGACGGTGTAACAACCGGCTTACCGTCTTTAGGGTTCAGGATGTTACCCGATGCCAGCATCAGCAGGCGTGCTTCAGCTTGAGCCTCAGCGGACAGAGGAACGTGTACCGCCATCTGGTCACCGTCAAAGTCGGCATTGTACGCCGTACATACGAGCGGGTGAAGACGGATTGCGTGACCTTCTACCAGAATCGGTTCAAATGCCTGGATACCCAGTCTGTGCAGCGTTGGGGCACGGTTCAGCAGAACCGGATGCTCCCGGATTACTTCTTCAAGCACATCCCACACTTCAGGACTTACGCGCTCAACCTTGCGTTTCGCGCTCTTGATGTTGTGGGCAAGCCCTTTATTCACCAGTTCCTTCATTACGAACGGCTTGAACAGCTCCAGTGCCATCTTCTTCGGAAGACCGCATTGGTACATTTTGAGGTAAGGCCCTACGACGATAACGGAACGTCCGGAATAGTCAACGCGCTTACCGAGCAAGTTCTGGCGGAAACGTCCCTGTTTACCCTTCAGCATATGGCTGAGGGATTTAAGCGGACGGTTACCAGGACCGGTTACAGGACGGCCGCGGCGGCCGTTGTCGATCAGGGCATCAACAGCTTCCTGAAGCATGCGTTTTTCATTCTGCACGATAATATCAGGAGCGCCGAGATCCAGCAGTCTCTTCAGACGGTTGTTCCGGTTAATTACACGGCGGTACAGGTCGTTAAGGTCAGACGTAGCAAAACGGCCGCCATCAAGCTGAACCATCGGGCGCAGCTCCGGAGGAATTACCGGGAGCACATCCATGATCATCCAGTCAGGCTTGTTGCCGGAGTTGCGGAAGGCCTCAATAACTTCCAGGCGTTTGATCGCCCGGTTGCGGCGCTGGCCCTGGGCCGTACGCAGCTCTTCTTTGAGGAATTCCAGTTCTTTGTCAATATCGATATCCTGCAGCAGTTTTTTGACAGCCTCAGCACCCATGCCGGCCTGGAATCCGTAGCCGTACTTTTCACGGTAGCTGCGGTATTCTTTCTCGGACAACAGCTGCTTCTTCTCCAGCGGAGTTTCTCCCGGATCGGTTACAACATAAGATGCAAAGTAGATAATCTCTTCAAGCGATCTAGGAGACATATCCAGTGCCAGACCCATGCGGCTCGGAATACCTTTGAAATACCAGATATGAGATACCGGAGCTGCCAGCTCGATGTGGCCCATACGTTCGCGGCGGACTTTAGCGCGGGTAACTTCCACGCCGCAGCGGTCGCACACTACGCCCTTATAACGGACGCGTTTGTATTTACCACAGTGACACTCCCAGTCCTTTTGCGGTCCGAAAATACGTTCGCAAAAGAGACCCTCTTTTTCCGGTTTCAATGTACGATAGTTAATGGTTTCCGGTTTTTTTACTTCTCCGCGGGACCAAGAACGAATTTTTTCCGGAGAAGCGAGTCCGATTTTCATAAATTCAAAATTGTTAACGTCCAACAAGGAGCAACCCTCCTTAACCTATATCCTGATTTAGTACCGCAGCCCTCTCCTGACGGTAAGGTCAACAGAGGGCGCGGTTCTTTTTGTAATGAAATTAGTGGCTTGCTGGTGAACTACTCTATGCCGACTTCTGCGCCTTCCAAATTGAGGCTCAGCTTGTCGCCTGACGTCTCGTCCTCATCGTCCAGTTCCTTCATCTCGATCTCCTGCTCGTCGCCGCTAAGGATTTTAACGTCCATACCGAGTGACTGCAGTTCCTTGATCAGTACCTTGAACGATTCCGGAACACCCGGCTCTGGAACATTCTCGCCTTTGACAATGGATTCATATGTTTTCACACGGCCGACCACGTCATCGGACTTCACAGTCAAGATCTCTTGCAGTGTATAAGCCGCGCCGTAAGCCTCAAGCGCCCACACTTCCATTTCCCCGAAACGCTGTCCGCCGAACTGTGCTTTACCGCCCAGTGGCTGCTGTGTAACGAGTGAGTAAGGACCGGTGGAACGGGCATGAATCTTATCGTCAACCATGTGCGCCAGCTTGATCATGTGCATGACGCCAACAGTAACTTCACGCTCGAAGCGTTCACCTGTACGTCCGTCATAAAGCACGGTTTTACCGTTACGCTGCATGCCGGCTTCTTCCATCGTATCGAACACGTCATACTCACGCGCCCCGTCGAATACCGGAGTAGCCACATGAATACCCAGACGGAGTGATGCCATACCAAGATGGACTTCAAGCACCTGTCCGATGTTCATACGTGAAGGAACGCCCAGCGGGTTCAGGACAACCTGTACCGGCGTACCGTCCGGAAGGAACGGCATATCTTCTTCAGGCAGGATACGGGCAACGACACCCTTGTTACCGTGACGTCCGGCCATCTTGTCGCCTTCGGAAATCTTACGTTTCTGGGCGATGTAGACACGAACCAGCTGATTCACGCCAGGAGGCAGCTCATCGCCGTTCTCGCGGGTGAATACTTTAACATCAACGATAATACCGTCACTGCCGTGAGGAACGCGCAGGGAGGTGTCACGGACTTCACGGGCCTTCTCACCAAAGATCGCATGGAGCAGGCGTTCTTCAGCAGTCAGCTCCGTTACGCCCTTAGGAGTAACTTTACCTACCAGGATGTCACCCGCGTTGATTTCCGCACCGATGCGGATGATTCCGCGCTCATCCAGATTGCGGAGCGCCTCTTCACCAACGTTAGGAATATCACGCGTAATTTCCTCAGGTCCAAGCTTCGTATCGCGGGCTTCGGATTCGTATTCCTCGATATGGATCGAAGTGTATACATCTTCCTTCACCAGCTTCTCACTCAGCAGGATCGCATCCTCGTAGTTGTAACCTTCCCAAGTCATGAACGCAACGACTACGTTACGGCCAAGAGCCAGTTCGCCCATTTCGGTCGAAGGTCCATCTGCCAGGATATCACCTTTCTTAACAACATCGCCGCGTTTAGCCAGCGGACGCTGATTAATGCAGGTACCTTGGTTCGAACGCATAAATTTGTGTAATTTATATTTAACGATATCGCCTTTGACTTCTTTGCCTTCTACTGCCTCAACACGGCGCAGCCAGATTTCGTTGGCAGAGGAGCGTTCGATAATACCGTCATATTTGGAGACAATACATACGCCTGAATCCTTAGCGGATTTATGTTCCATTCCTGTGCCGACAAGCGGAGCCTTCGGAATAAGAAGCGGAACGGCCTGACGCTGCATGTTCGATCCCATCAGGGCGCGGTTAGAGTCATCGTTCTCAAGGAACGGAATGAGCGCCGTAGCGACCGATACAACCTGTTTCGGGGAAACGTCCATGTAGTCAACACGATTACTAGGCATCGTGGTGATGTTGTCTGAATCCTTGTTATAACGGACGATAACCATGTCTTCCTTGAATGTACCGTCTTCATCGATCTGGACATTCGCCTGGGCGACTACGTAGTTATCTTCTTCATCGGCAGTCAGGTAATCGATTTGTTCCGTAACCTTGCCAGTCTTCGGATCTACCCAACGGTACGGGGCTTCGATAAAGCCGTACTCATTGATGCGGGCAAAGGTGGACAAGGAGTTGATCAGACCGATGTTCGGACCTTCCGGTGTTTCAATTGGACACATACGGCCGTAGTGACTGTGATGGACGTCGCGGACTTCAAAGCCTGCGCGTTCACGGGTCAGACCGCCGGGTCCGAGTGCCGACAAACGGCGTTTGTGCGTAAGTTCAGCAAGCGGGTTCGTCTGGTCCATAAACTGGGACAGCTGCGAACTGCCGAAGAACTCTTTAATCGATGCAATAACCGGACGGATGTTGATCAGCGCCTGCGGTGTAATCGCATTGGCATCCTGAATCGACATTCTCTCACGGACTACGCGTTCCATACGGGACAGACCGATACGGAACTGGTTCTGCAGGAGTTCGCCGACAGAACGCAGACGGCGGTTACCCAAGTGGTCGATATCATCGGTGTTGCCGATACCGTGCAGCAAATTAATAAAGTAGCTGATTGAGGAGATAATATCAGCCTGGGTAATATGCTTGACCGACTTGTCGATATTGCCGTTGGCAATCAGCTTGATAACCCGGCCCTCTTCGATTGGCGAGAAGACGTCAATTGTCTGAAGCGGAATATCTTCACTGTCCATTACACCGCCGGTTACGCGGTAGTTCTTGGCAGCCATGTTCTTTTCGAAATAAGGAATCAGCTCATCAAGCAGACGACGGTCAACCATTTGACCGGATTCCGCCAGAATTTCACCTGTAGACTCATCAACGAGCGGCTGAGCCAGACGCTGATTGAACAGGCGGTTCTTGATGTGCAGCTTCTTGTTGATTTTGTACCGGCCTACATTGGCCAGATCATAACGTTTTGGATCAAAGAAACGCGCGACGAGCAGGCTCTTGGCATTATCAAGTGTCGGTGGTTCGCCCGGACGCAGACGCTCGTAAATTTCAATAAGCGCCTTTTCCGTGGAATCCGTGTTGTCTTTATCCAGCGTATTGCGAATATATTCATCATTACCAAGTAGTTCCAGGATCTCAGCATCACTGCCAAAGCCCAGAGCACGCAGAAGCACGGTAACCGGAATTTTGCGGGTCCGGTCGATACGGACATACATGATGTCCTTAGCGTCGGTTTCCAGCTCCAGCCAAGCTCCGCGGTTCGGAATTACTGTAGCGGTGTAGGTTTTTTTGCCGTTCTTATCCACTTTTGTGCTGAAATAGACGCTTGGAGAGCGAACCAACTGGCTGACAATAACCCGTTCCGCACCATTGATAATGAAAGTGCCGGTCTCCGTCATCAGCGGGAAATCTCCCATGAACACTTCCTGCTCTTTGACCTCACCGGTCTCCTTATTGATGAGCCGCACCTTTACACGCAGAGGAGCCGCATATGTCACGTCCCGCTCTTTAGCGTCGTCAACCGTATACTTCGGTTCACCGAGGCTGTAGTCAATGAACTCTAGTACCAAATTCCCTGTGAAATCCTGGATCGGCGAGATGTCCTGGAACATTTCCCGCAATCCTTCCTCCAAAAACCAATCATAAGATTTTTGTTGGATCTCGATCAGGTTCGGGACCTCGAGTACCTCGTTAATTCTCGCATAGCTCCGCCGAGTGCGTCGACCATACTGAACAAGATGTCCTGCCAACTTTACTCACCCCTCATGTCTACTCACTTAAAAATTGATTGCGAACCCTTGTTTGGACCCGTATAATGGAACCATACCACAAAGATTCAGCCATAAATACAGAAAAGCCCCTCATCGAAATCTTTCGAAAAAAGAGCGCATCTATCCACGGCCAAAATACTCCTTATCCAGTAGATTTGCCCAAAACGTGCGTATTATACGTCACCAGGCAACAGTTTATGCGCTATTATCTATTGTCCCGGCGACCCTCGCCGTGACAGGAACATAGAGAACGGAATTCGCAAAAACCTGCCGTGCGGCATGCGCTTACCGGGCGACAATATATCACTTGACATTTCAGCAAACTAAAGACATGGAGCCTAGCTTAATACTGACATTTTATAATAATAACACTATGGGCATTGCATGTCAATAAATATTATTATTTTTAGTTTGAAGCTCTAATAATCCGATAGCCTTTATCCTTCGTTACTTCTTCCACAACCGGGAACAAGCTTTCAAGCTTGGCTACTGCAGATGGCGCCCCTTGCTTCTTCTGAATGACAATCCACAGGCTTCCGCCCTCTTTCAAATGATCATGCGCCTGTTCAAATATCCCATGCACGACAGCCTTGCCTGCACGGATCGGCGGATTGGTCAGAATCACATCGAACTTACGCCCCTGAACTGCGGACAGCACATCACTTTCCATAACCGTAACATTGCGGATTCCGTTATGCTGAGCATTCTCGCGGGCAAGCTCGACTGCACGGCTGTTAATATCAATCATAGTCACATGACCTTTGGGGGCAAGAGCCGCTGCACTAATCCCGATCGGACCATAACCGCAACCTACATCAAGCACCTCTGCCCCATCCGGGATTTCCATCGACTCAATCAGCACGCGGCTGCCGTAATCAATATCCCCTTTGGAAAAAACACCGGCGTCACTTGTAAAGCGGAGGCTTCTGCCTCTCAGTACCGTCTCGATGCTTCTTCTATCATGACGGGCTTCCGGCTGCTGCGAGTAATAATGCTGCGACATACAATCCTCCCTTTCACCTGTTCTAAGGTACCCAGTTCTTATACAGCAACCCCCTTGAACAAGTTCAAGGGGGTTGCGAGAACCGGAGAGAATGAATTCTGCTCCGGGGCAGTACCTACTCAAATCAACTTATTTTACTTCTACTACTGCGCCCGCTTCTTCCAATTTTGCTTTGGTAGCTTCGGATTCTTCTTTGCTTACTTTTTCTTTGATTGCTTTTGGAGCGTTGTCTACGAGGTCTTTAGCTTCTTTCAAGCCCAGGCCTGTGATTTCGCGAACGATTTTGATAACGTTGATCTTGGAAGCGCCAGCGCTTGTCAGGATTACGTCGAATTCAGTTTGCTCTTCTTCTACTGCTGCTACTGCACCGCCAGCTGCTACTGGAGCTGCTGCAGTTACACCGAATTCTTCTTCGATTGCTTTAACCAGTTCGTTCAGTTCCAGTACGCTCATGCCTTTAATTTCTTCTAAGATTGTTTCTTTGCTCATGATTGAACCTCCATTTTATATTATAATTGGTTTGTTTGTATTGATTACGAGACTAGGAGCAAAGGCTTACGCGCTTTGTTCTTCTTTCTCAGCAACAGCTTTAACTGCAAGCGCGAAGTTGCGCATTGGAGCCTGAAGCACGCTAAGCAGCATGGAGAGCAAACCTTCGCGGGAAGGCAGTTCTGCCAGTGCTTTCAGCTGGTCCGCATCGATAACTTTGCCTTCAACAACGCCGCCCTTCAGTTTCAGAGCATCGTTCTTCTTAGCGAAGTCATTCAAAATTTTGGCTGCTACTACCGCATCAGTTTCACTGAATGCTACTGCTGTAGGGCCGGTTAGAACTGCATCCAGTTCAGTCAGCTCAGCAGCTGCAGTCGCACGACGCACCAATGAGTTTTTCAGAACTTGAAAGTCAACGCCAGCTTCACGAAGCTGCTTACGCAGTTCAGTTACCTGGGCAACGTTCAATCCGCGGTAGTCCGCAACTACAGTAGAGATACTGTTTTGCAGCTTGCCAGTCACAACATCAACCGCATCCTGTTTAGCTTGGATTACTTTTGCATTTGCCAATTTGTATACACCTCCTGAAAATTTATGTGACGGCGATTCACCCAAGGGAATCTGCACCGTTCCTACGCAGGCATTAGAAAAGCCTCCGCAGATTCACGAAGGCTTGATAAAACGGAAAGTATATCAGGCGAACCTGGCACTTTTTGTTTCTATCACAACACCTCGGTAGGAAATTAAGCCTTACGGCACCTACTGTCTACGGTAAGCATATTCAAGTTTAAGATTGATCACCTTAATGTTCACAACTGTTATAGATTATCAAAGATGACTCAAAGAGTCAACCCCTAATTATCTGAAAGCAGCTGCGTTCACGCGGGCGCTTGGTCCCATTGTGGACGAAATAGCAATGCCTTTAAGGTATACACCTTTAGCAGCAGCTGGTTTCGCACGGTTCAAAGCGTCCATGAGAGCTTTAAGGTTCTCGTTCAATTGGTCAGCGTTGAAAGACACTTTGCCGATTGGCGCGTGAATTTGGCCCGCTTTGTCAAGACGATATTCGATTTTACCGGCTTTGATTTCTTGAACAGCCTTGGTAACGTCGAAAGTAACTGTACCTGCTTTAGGGTTAGGCATGAGGCCTTTACCACCGAGCAGACGTCCCAGTTTACCGACTTCACTCATCATGTCAGGTGTAGCTACGCAGACATCGAATTCAAACCAGCCTTGTTGGATTTTGTTGATCATATCAGCATCACCAACATAATCGGCGCCAGCAGCTTCCGCTTCTTTCGCTTTTTCACCTTTTGCAAATACAAGCACGCGTTGTGTTTTACCTGTGCCGTGAGGCAGGACAACAACACCACGAACAGCTTGGTCTTGTTTACGCGGGTCTACACCCAGACGTACTGCTGCTTCAACGGTTTCGTCGAATTTGGCAGTTGCCGCCTTTTTCACAAGCTCTACAGCTTCTGAAGGCTCGTAAGTTGCTTCGCTGTTAATCAGCTTAGCAGATTCCTGGTATTTCTTACCATGTTTAGCCATGAAAATGTTCCTCCTTTGTGGTATTAGCGGAAATTCCTCCCACATAATGCGGTCATGAATGACCGGCTCACCCGAATACTTATTAGTCTTCGATAGTGATGCCCATGCTGCGGGCAGTACCTTCAACCATACGCATTGCAGCTTCAACAGATGCAGCGTTCAGATCGGGCATTTTTGTTTCAGCGATTTCACGAACCGCTGCGCGGCCGAGCTTCGCTACTTTTTTCTTGTTTGGTTCACCGGATCCTTTTTCTACTTTAGCAGCGATGCGAAGCAGAACGGCAGCCGGAGGAGTTTTAGTGATGAAGGTAAAGGAACGGTCTTCAAATACTGTAATTTCAACCGGGATGATCAGGCCAGCCTGGTCGGCAGTACGAGCGTTGAATTCCTTACAGAATGCCATGATGTTGACACCTGCTTGACCTAACGCCGGACCTACTGGAGGCGCTGGATTCGCTTTCCCTGCAGGAATCTGCAGTTTCACCATTTTAATAACTTTTTTAGCCATGAGTGACACCTCCTTGCGTAAATAGTGGTATTCGAATGCTAGTAAGCATTCTCCCACAAGAAACCCTTGCGCTTGTTATATCTTCTCCACTTGAGTGAAATCCAACTCGAGCGGGGTTTCCCGTCCAAACATGTTGACATGCACTTTGATCTTGCTTTTGTCTGCCAAAATTTCTTCCACAGAGCCCACGAAATTCGCAAACGGACCGACCATAATACGTACGGATTCCTTAATTTCGAAATCAATCTTCGCTTTAGGTTCAACCATGCCCATATGCTTCAGAATTTGTTCAACCTCTTCAGGGAGCAGAGCGGTAGGCTTAGACCCCGAACCAGTCGAACCGACAAATCCGGTAACGCCCGGCGTATTGCGGACTACATACCACGAATCATCAGTCTGGACCATTTCGACCAAAACATAACCAGGGTAAACTTTACGCATGACAGTTTTTTTCTTGCCATCCTTGTTTACCAGCTCTTCTTCCATAGGAACAAGAACGCGGAATATTTTGTCCTCCATGCCCATGGACTCAACGCGTTTCTCCAAATTGGCCTTGACCTTATTCTCATACCCGGAATAGGTATGAACGACATACCATCTTTTTTCCATATCAAGCCACCTGGGACCTCTCTAAATAATCGCTTCAATCACAGCGGAAATACCGATGTCCAGAACCCAGAAGTAAAGAGCGACAACCACAATTGTACCGAGAACGATCAATGTATAGTTTTTCAGTTCTTTACGGCTAGGCCAGCGAACCTTTTTGAGTTCACTCCAGCTCTCAGTGAAAAAGGAAAACAAAGACTTGAAACTACGTTTCACGCCGACTACACCTCCAAAGACTATCTGGTTTCGCGATGAGGAGTTTGCTCGTTACAGAACTTGCAAAATTTCTTCATCTCCAAGCGGTCGGGGTGATTTCGCTTGTTTTTGGTTGTTGCATAGTTTCTTTGTTTGCAACTTGTACAAGCCAAAGTGATAATTACCCGCATGATATGCACCTCCCGAAGACGTACTTCTAACGGTTAAATTAGAAGACGCAAATATTGATTCAAAAAAAAAGCCGCGAATTTAGGCCTACCTAAAACACTTTAGCATAATATCAATGCCTGTGTCAACGAAAGAATTCCCTTATCGCACTGGGTATTTCCGGGTGCTGTAGCCTGCTGTCAAACGTTTTTTCCGGTCTTGCTCGTTCCCTTATCACACGCTGTCCTTATTACCATTATGGAACATTCCGCATGCAGTTAAACCTGCTCACGGGTGGTGCCCGCAAATTGCAAATTGCATCTTCAGTTCATCGGCATCATGACAAACACTAAAAAAAGACTCGAGTCCCGAGCCTTTCTAGTTCATTATATCATTAATTGTCACGGACTTCCAGATATCTTTCCAATTTACGCTTTACCCGCTGCAGGGCATTGTCGATAGACTTCACATGCCGCTTCAGATCCTCGGCAATCTCCTGATAGGAACGTCCATCCAGATACAGCATCAGAACCTTGCGTTCCAGATCACTCAATATTTCCGCCATCTTATCTTCCAGTCCGATGAATTCTTCCTGGTTAATAATCAGCTCTTCCGGATCAAGCACCTGTGTACCGCAGATTACATCCATCAGCGTCCGGTCGGAGTCCTCATCATAGATGGGCTTGTCGAGTGAGACATAGGAGTTCAGCGGTATATGCTTCTGGCGCGTTGCCGTCTTAATGGCGGTAATAATCTGACGGGTGATGCACAGCTCGGCAAAGGCCTTGAACGAAGACAGCTTGTCTCCCTTGAAGTCACGTATAGCCTTATACAGGCCAATCATGCCTTCCTGCACAATATCCTCACGGTCTGCCCCAATCAGAAAATAGGAACGGGCCTTAGCACGTACAAAATTACGGTACTTGTTAATCAAATGCTCCAATGCGCCACTGTCGCCACCACGGAAGATCTCGACAATTTCTTCATCACTTATGAAATCATACTCGGACAGCATTAATTCCTTGAGGTCGACACTCACCAAGAATCCCCCCGGCTGCAACGCAAGACACATCGTTACTTCGCGAAATATAGGACCAGTATATATTATGTTACCTTACAACGTCAACCGCAGATTGTCCAAAAAAAATCTTCTATAACATATTATGGCATTTTTCGGCTGCCACGGGAATTACACCCGCTGGACTATTGTCTGCGCCAGTCTTCCAGCCGCTTGCGCGTATCCGGAGGCAGCTTGTCTTCCAGCGAGTGCCGGGTTCTGATTATACTGCCCGGTTCAATAGCCTTTTTAACCTGCTTCTGGCTTTCTTCTATCTCCAGCTTAAGTTCCCTTGCCGAAACCCTGAGCGCTCCCTGCGCGAAAATGACATGCTGTTCTACAAAATCACTTGTCGCCACAGAGATTTGTCTGCGCCGGTGAGTGAATTCGCCAACCAGCCGCTCGATACATTCATCTGCTGTTTCCTTTTCTTTGGTGAAGAAGACCTGGACTTTCCCCTGCACAAATGACCGGCCAAGGCCCGGAACACGGTAGGCATCGAATACTGCAATGACGCGCAGCCCGGAGAACGCCTGATAATCTGCCAGCAGATCGAGCAGCCGGTCACGCGCCCCCTGCATGCCAGTCTCCGACAGCGCCGCAAGCTCCGGCCAGCCGCCGATCATGTTATATCCGTCCACGAGCAGTATATCGCGCCAGTCTGCCATAATTAGCCCTGTTCTTGCCGGCGGCGGAGAACCTCGTACATAATTACACCGGCTGCTACCGATGCGTTAAGCGAGTTGATTTTCCCGGCCATCGGCAGCTTGAGCAATACGTCGCATTTCTCACGGATCAGGCGGCCCATTCCCTTATTCTCATTACCGATGACAACCGCTACCGGGCCGGTGAAAATATCGGATCCGAACAGATTCTGATCGGTAGCCACATCCGTTCCGACCACCCAGACTCCGAGCTCCTTCAGGCGGTCGATCGTCTGCCCCAGATTCGTAACACGGGCAACCGGTACATATTCCACTGCGCCGGCAGAGGTTTTGGATACCGTTGCCGTAATCTGAGCCGAACGGCGCTTCGGCACAATCACACCGTGCACGCCTGTGCAGTCTGCAGTCCGCAGGATAGATCCCAGATTATGCGGATCTTCAATCTCGTCCAGCAGGAGAAGAAACGGAGGTTCCCCCTTAGCTTCGGCAGCTGCCAGAATATCGGCAACCTCGGTGTAGGCGAACGGCGCTGCCTGCGCTACTACGCCCTGATGCTGCACTCCCGGTGCAAGCTGGTCCAGCTTCCGCTTATCTACATGCTGGATGACGATTCCCGCTTTCCGCGCCTCGGCGATGATCGGTGCCGTTAAGTGCTTTTGCGCCGTTTCGGCAATCCATATTTTATTCAGGGTCCGGCCGGCGCGCAGCGCTTCAAGGACCGAATGCTTGCCTGCCAGTATTTCCTCTTCTGTTCTCAATTCTTCCATATCCATGTCTCCTGTTCTGTAACCCTCATATTACTATTAACACCTTAAAGCGCCTTATACTCACTTTGCCCGGTGCATCATATATTCGATGCTGCTGTGAACAAGCTCCCGGATCCGCGCCTGCTGCCCCGTATAATACAAATGCCCGATCAGGCATTCAAAAGCAGTCGCGTGCCGGTATTCCAGCACATCCGCATTTTTCGGAACCGTGCCGGATTTTGCATTGCGCCCCCGTCTAACCACATCTTTCTCTTCCTCCGTAAGCACCGGCTCAAGATAGGCAAGTATGGTGCTCTGCGCTTTGGCGGAGACCAGCCCGGTGGCCGAACGGTGCAAGTGGTTCGGCCGCAGGTTGGGCAGGGAGATCAGATATTGACGCACAGCTACTTCATAGACGGCATCGCCTGCATACGCCAGTACAATCGGCGACAGCAGACGGGCCGGCTGGGAAGGTTCATAAGGAAACCATGCGCTGTTCAAATCGAACTCTCCGCTCATTTCCGCCGCCACCGCATTCCCTGTGGAGTATCCTCCAGCAGAATACCCAGGGCGCCAAGCTCATCACGGATCTCATCGGACCGGCTCCAGTTCTTGTTCTTGCGGGCCTCAGCACGTTCTGCGATAAGCCGTTCAACCTCCTCACTTGCCACCTCGGCTTCAAGCTCAGGAGTCAGGCGAAGCACAACATTCATTTCAGCATAAGTCTTCAGCAGCGCTGCCAAATCTGCAGCGCCAGCATCCGCTTTAGCCAGCGTCTGATTGGCAAGGCTCACCCAGTCAAATACGGCGGTAATGGCATCAGGCGTATTGAAATCATCCTGCATTCTCGAATGGAAGCTGCCGATAACCGCAGTGAGGCGTTCAGCTACTTCAGCGCTTGCTCCAGCCTCTGCCCCGTCGGGAGCCAGTTCAAGCCGGTGCTTCACATTGCTCTCGGCAAGGGCAATCCGTTCTACACTCTTCTCGGCGGACAGCAGCGCCTCCTCCGTGAAGTTCAGCTGGTTGCGGTAATGGCTGGACAGCATGAAGTAACGGATAGTCCCCGCTTTGAAGCGGGCCCGGATGTCCTTCACGAGCAGACCGTTACCCAGGGATTTCGACATTTTCTCGTCACCAATGTTTAAGAATGCATTGTGCATCCAATAATTCGACAACGGTTCACCGGTCAGCGCTTCTGTCTGGGCGCATTCGCATTCATGGTGCGGGAACTTCAGGTCCTCTCCGCCGCCATGGATGTCGATTGTTGTCCCCAGATATTCGCGGACCATCGCCGAGCACTCAATATGCCAGCCCGGGCGGCCTTCTCCCCATGGACTGGACCAGTGTACTTCACCCGGTTTGGCTGCCTTCCAGAGCACAAAATCCTCCTGGTTTTCTTTGCGCGGATCCACCTCAACCCGGATTCCGAAGCGCAGCTCCTCCAGATTCTGGCGGGACAGCTTACCGTAATCAGCAAATTTACCGGTACGATAATACACATCCCCGCCATTCTCATAGGCATAGCCCTTCTCTTCAAGCTCCTTGATGAATTCTATAATCTTATCCATACTTTCTGTAACGCGCGGGTTCATCGTTGCCGGCTTCACGCCAAGTCCGGCCAGATCCTCCAGATAGGCAGCAATGAACATTTCCGCAACCTCTGCTACAGTGATATTCAGCTCTTCTGCTTTGCGGATCATTTTATCATCGACATCAGTAAAATTCGTTAAATAACGCACGTCATTGCCTAGCACTTCCAGGTAGTTACGCACCATATCAAACACGATTACCGGTCTTGCATTCCCGATGTGCATATAGCCGTAAACCGTTGGCCCGCATACATACATCTTCACCTTGCCCTGCTCCTGCGGTACAAATACTTCTTTACTGCGCGTCATAGTGTTGTAGATTTGCAAAGACATTCTATTCTCCAATCCTTTCTGTTATCCCCGGATTCCCTGGAATGCCGGTAAGCTTAAATTTCATAATCACCGATATACTGCTGGCTTTCCAGCCGCCGCTGCTCCTTCTTCTGCTTATCCTCGGAGCCCAGCTGCTCGCGGAGCTCTTCGATCTCCTTCTGCAGGAAACGCAGGGAATCGACCAGCGGATCGGGCATTTTGGTATGGTCCAGACGGTCAGAGACACGCTCCCCGTTGCGCTTGACCACGCGTCCGGGATTGCCTACTACTGTGCTGTTGCTGGGCACTTCACGCAGAACAACTGAATTAGAGCCGATATTGCAATTATCGCCGATTCTGAACGATCCCAGTACTTTCGCACCGGAGCCGATTACAACATTGTTGCCTACGGTAGGATGGCGTTTGCCCTTTTCCTTGCCGGTCCCCCCCAGTGTAACTCCCTGATAGATAATAACATCATCACCAATCTCACAGGTCTCACCGATGACAATGCCCATCCCGTGGTCGATAAACAAACGGCTGCCGATGACCGCGCCCGGGTGAATCTCAACACCTGTCATGAATCTGCTGATTTGCGAGACTATACGTGCCAGCGTAAACCAGCGGCGTTTGAACAAAGAGTGGGCTATCCGGTGTGCCCAGATGGCATGAAGCCCGGCGTAGGTGAAGACAACCTCGAACCTGCTGCGGGCGGCGGGATCGTTATCGAATACTGCCCGAATGTCCGATTTGATATGCTTAAACATCACGGTTCCCCTCTTCTTTAACTTCCCCGCCTCCTGTTTACAGGTACGCAAAGGAAGGTATTGTCTTCAGCCCACGAACTTATCTATATCTCAAGCGGAAACGGCTCAGCTTCTTATATTTCAACAAAAAACGCCCCTGCAGCCTATAGCTGCAGAGACGTTTAACCGTGGTCCCACTCTGCTTGAACAACCGCATATCACGCTGCTATCAGCCTCGCGGCAACTATACGGTGTCCCTCTTGGCGTCTGTAACGGCAACGTTCCCGGCATAATCTAACGTCCCCCTAGAGGGGCGCTCAACCATGCAGCTCACAGGTGCATATTCAGCGGCAGACAAATGAATAACTCCCAGCCTGTAAGGGATATTTCCCTTAGCGGTTATTCTCTCTGGCAATTGTCTGTACACGCGTACTTTTCCTGATCCCAGCTGTTATCATATTCTTCTATCTTAGCGAAAAGCCTCAGGGCTGACAAGGGGCTCTGCCCCGGAGTTTCCCGTTTATACTCCCTTAATTTGCGATTTCAGCCGTTCAATAACCTGATTCCGGCCCAAGAGCGCAATTGTCGCATTCAAATCACGGCCATGCATTTGTCCGGTCAAGGCGACACGGATCGGCATAAACAGCGCCTTGCCCTTATGTCCGGTTTCCTTCTGCACTTCTTTAATTAATACAGCCATATTGCCGGCGCTGAAATCCTCAGCAGCTTCCACTTTGGCCAGGAATGCGGACAGCACTTCCGGAACCTGGGCTTCGGCAAGAATCTGCGCCGCTTCAGTCTCCAGCTCCAGGTGGCTGCGGAAGAACAGCTCGGAGAGGCCTACAATATCCGAAGCGGACACCATTTGCTCCTGATACAGGGCAACCAGGCTTTCCGCCCAGGCCTGCTTCTGCTCATCCAATACCTCAGGCAAGCGTCCTGCCTTCTGCAGATGCGGGATAGCAAGCGCCGCAATCCGCTTAGGATCGGCATGCTTGATGTAATGATTGTTCAGATGCGCCAGCTTGTTTGTATCGAATACGGCCGGGCTTTTCGACAGACGGTCCGCACTGAAGATCGAGATTAGCTGCTCCTGTGTGAAGATTTCCTCTTCACCTTCCGGTGACCAGCCGAGCAGGGCAATGAAGTTGAAGAGGGCTTCCGGCAGGTAGCCCAGCTGATCATACTGTTCAATGAACTGAATGATGGATTCATTCCGCTTGCTCAGCTTCTTGTGGTCATCCCCGACAATCAGCGTCATGTGGCCGAACAGCGGCGCTTCCCAGCCCAGTGCTTCATAGATCATAAGCTGGCGCGGCGTATTGGAGATATGATCCTCTCCGCGCAGCACGTGGGAAATCGCCATCAGGTGATCATCTACAGCTACAGCGAAGTTGTATGTCGGAATTCCGTCCTTCTTCACGATGACGAAATCGCCCATTTCTTTGGTATTGAAAGAAATGCTGCCTTTTACAATATCATTGAAGGTATAAGTACGGTCTTCCGGAACCAGGAACCGGATGCTGGCGATGCGGCCTTCGGCTTCATAGGCAAGACGCTGCTCTTCCGTCAGGTTACGGTGTCTGCCGGAATAACGCGGGGTTTCGCCGCGCGCAGTCTGCTCCTCACGCTCAGCCTCCAGCTCCTCTTCCGTACAGTAGCAGCGGTAAGCAAGTCCGCGGTCCAGCAGATCCTGCCAGTAGACACGGTACAGATCCAGACGCTCCGTCTGGCGGTAAGGGCCGTATTCGCCGCCTACATCCACACTTTCATCCCAGTCCATTCCCAGCCATTTCAAGTATTTCAGCTGGCTTTCTTCACCTTCGGCAATATTGCGCTTAAGATCCGTATCCTCGATCCGGATAATGAATTTGCCGCCCAGATTGCGGGCAAACAGATAGTTAAACAATGCCGTTCTGGCATTTCCGATATGTAAATGTCCCGTAGGGCTTGGTGCGTAACGCACCCGGACTTGATCAGCCATGGGTTTCCCTCCGCTTCATAATGGTTAAAATTGGGGTCTGACTACTAAAGCCATCTCAAGATGATATCACATCTTGAAGCAGACAGACAATAGATTGTGCAGCAATTCCTTCTCCGCGCCCGGTGAACCCGAGCTGCTCCGTGGTTGTCGCTTTTACATTCACCTTTGAGAGGTCTGCTTCAAGCGCACGGGCAATGATTTCGGCCATCTGCGGAATATACGGTGCCATCTTCGGCTTCTGGGCAATAATAGTCGAATCAATATTCCCCAGCCGGTATCCCCGCTCACGGGCGAGCGCCCATACATGCTCCAGCAGCTTGAGGCTGTCAGCATCCTTGAAGGCAGGATCCGTATCCGGAAAATGCCTGCCGATATCCCCAAGGCCCAGCGCCCCCAGTATGGCATCACTTATTGCATGCAGCAGTACATCCGCATCAGAATGTCCCAGCAGCCCTTTCTCATAAGGAATCGTCACCCCGCCAATAATACACGGCCTTCCTTCCACCAGCTGATGCACATCAAATCCTTGTCCTACAGCAATCATGTTTATTCCTCTCCCCTGCTTCTTACTGTGAATTCAGCAAACTCCAGATCCTCCGGTGTCGTGATCTTAATATTCCTGTAGCTTCCTTCAACTACAGAAACGGGAATGCCGCTGCGTTCCGCCAGACTGGAGTCGTCTGTGCCGAGGAAGCCGTCTCGCTCCGCTTCATGGTAGGCCGCTAGCAAATCAGACAAACGAAAAGTCTGCGGGGTCTGAATCGCCCACAGACTTCGCCGGTCCGGCGTAGACAACACTTTGCCCGCATTGTCCACCTGCTTGATCGTATCCTTAACCGGCACGGCAAGCACCGCAGCTCCGGTAGACCGGGCCGCTTCATAACAGGCCTCAATCTCACTGTCCTGTACAAAGGGCCTAACACCGTCATGTACCATTACCCAGTCGGCCGTAAGCTCTCCCAGTCCCCGGCGTACCGAATGCTGGCGTTCAGACCCTCCCGGGATAACCATGGATACCTTGTCCAGCTTAAAGGCCTGTACCCACTGCCGGCAGCGCTCTACATCCTCTTCGCCGGTGACCAGCACGATTTCGGAGATGAGCTCATGCTTCTGAAAAACCTCCAGGGTGTGTACGATAATCGGTTTACCCTGCAGCAGCAAATATTGCTTGCTCTCTGCCGTTCCCATGCGGGTTCCTCTGCCTGCCGCGACGATAACGGCTCCTACACTGTTTGACATGCTTTCGGCTCCTGTCCTTCACGTATACCCCCATCATAACGTGTTTGACCGGCATTTCCAAGCCTGCTTAGAACACTCCCGGTCAGGCTGCAGCTTATTGCGCTTTTTCCAGAAGCTTTGGTTTGGCAAAAATCATCCGGCCCGCAGAGGTCTGCAGCACGCTGGTCACGAGAACCTCCATCGTGGTGCCGATATAATCGCGGCCGCCTTCGACTACAATCATCGTACCGTCATCCAGATAAGCGACGCCTTGACCATGTTCTTTGCCGTCCTTGATCACCTGCACAATAATTTCTTCACCCGGCAGAACCACCGGTTTGACTGCATTGGCCAAATCATTGATGTTCAGCACGGAAACACCCTGAAGCTCACAAACCTTGTTAAGGTTGAAGTCATTAGTAACCACTTTGCCGTGCAGCACCTTGGCCAGCTTGACCAGCTTGCTGTCCACCTCGGAAATCTCCTCGAAGTCCCCTTCGTAGATCAGCACTTTGACATCCAGCTCTTTCTGAATCTTGTTAAGGATATCAAGCCCCCTGCGTCCGCGGTTACGCTTCAGGAGATCAGAGGAATCTGCAATATGCTGCAGCTCCTCCAGCACGAACTCCGGAATGACAATCGTCCCTTCGATGAAACCTGTTTTGCAGATATCTGCAATCCGTCCGTCAATAATGACACTAGTGTCGAGGATCTTATGCTCCTCAGGACCCCGCCCCTCCGGTTCAGCAGCACGCCCCCAGCGTCCAGTAGTCCAGAGTGAAGCCAGCTCCTCCTTCTTCTCCAGGCCGATCCGCAGACCCAGATAACCAAGTGACAGCGTCGCGGCTACCTGCAGCAGTTCTCCGGCTTTGCCCAGCCAGGCCATGGCCGGAACCATCAGCAGCGACAGCAGCAGACCACCTGTAAGCCCTGCCGCACCTGCCGCCAGCTCGCTCATGGGTATACGTGAACAGTACTGGACCGCCTCCCGCAGTTTTGAACCCGCCCAATCCGCGCATAACGTCCCCGCAAACAAAAAAATAATGGCACCCAGCACCGCAAACAAAATGCTTCCTTCCACGGGCAAGCTATCTCCCAGTTTCCCCATCCCTTCAGGGAACCCTATTTCTGCGGCATGATACAGCGAATAACCGGACCAGGCTCCACTTAATCCGGCCAGCGTTAACACGATTTTTTTCCACATAGCTCAGCACCTCCTTTTATTCATCAAGCAATCCTCTATACCTCACCAGTATGTTCCAATTTTCAGGGGGATAATCCGGGGAAACGTTATTTTTTCTAAAGTCCTGAAACTTTGCATTCTGCAGTACTTGCCGGAAACTGCTGTTCCCGGTTGAAAACAGTGGAGCCCCTGGCATATAATGAACTCAATTACGAACAGAGAGGTGAATGGATAATGAGCGCACCAAGTTTACAGGCCTTTCAGGATCAAGTTTCCGAACTGTTGCTCCGTCACCGCAGTCTTCTGGATGTAATGTCCAAGAATGGGCAGAGCAGCGCATCCGTCAACCGGGCTGTCGTCAAAGCGATTACCGAATGCGGCTGCATCCAGCTGCATGCCAAGAAGCAGGTATTTGAACCAGCCTTGGGACTGGAAGAAGCTAAGGAGCTGGCCGGGACCCATCTCGAAGGCGGGCTGTGCGAGAACTGCAAGGAAGTCATTGCCTCAGAGCTGGGCCGTGAGCTGTTCTATATGTCCGCACTCTGCAATCTGCTCGATATCAATATGGACGAGGTTGTAGCCAAAGAATCGCAGAAATGCGCTACACTCGGTTTGTTTAACTTGTCCTAGGCCGTTTGCCGCGCTATCCTTCATCTGTTCACACAAAAAAGGCTTTGCCTTCTCCTGATTAAGGGAGGGCAAAGCCTTTTTGTTAAAATTTAAGAAAGTGATATCAGTGCGGGATGAGCTTTATCCGTTCTTTGATTGATAGACTTTGTCTTCCGAACGTCTTCTGCGCCGGCGCTGGCGGCGGGCGGTAAGGAGACCCAGGCTCTGCCTGAAGCCATACAATGCGTATAGCGCCAGCAGCACAAAGATCAGCTTCGCAATCTGTTCAGGAAACACAACTGCAACCGCTACTGCAATGACGATAACTACGGGTGCGCCTATTACCGCCTTTTTGGGCAGACCAATCTTCTTGAAATTCGGATACTTCACCGTGCTGACCATCAGGTAAGAGAGCAGCAGGGTAGCAACAATCATGAATGGGGCAGATACATCTTTATGGAAAAGCGCCAGTGTGGCGAGAACGCCACCTGCAGCAGGAATCGGCAACCCTACGAAATATCCCGGAATTCCCGGGCGGACATTAAACCGGGCCAGACGCAAAGCTCCGAATACAGGGAAGATTGCTGTAATAGTCCAGCCTACCGCAGAATTGATATCCTGCAGACTTGTGAGGTACATAATCAGTGCCGGCGCGACCCCGAAAGAAACGACATCCGATAAAGAGTCCAGCTCCTTGCCGAATTCACTCTCACATTTCAGCGCGCGTGCAACACGGCCATCCAGCCCGTCGAGCAGCATAGCGATAATCACCATGATAGCGGCCATGCTCAGCTTGCCGTCAAACGCCATCATGATACCAAACATCCCAAGCATCAGATTACCGATCGTAAACAGACTTGGAATTGATTTTTGTATCATTTCTTCACCTCAATTTGCTTACTTTGAACTTCACTAGAAGCCAATATTACGTGATTGTATGTTATTTACATTTGCCTGTCAATAAGAACTTGCTTCTGGAGCCGCTTCAGTCCGTCCTGAATATTGCGTGCACGCACCTCGCCAATGCCGTCAACTTCATCGAGCTCAGCGATGCTCGCCGTCATCAGATTAGGCAGCATTTCGAAGCGTTCCACCAGATTGTGAATGATTACATTTGGCAGGCGCGGAATCTTGTTCAGCAGACGGTACCCCCGCGGAGTAACGACCTCCTCGGATGCAATCGCCGTCGAAGAGTAGCCGAGCAGACGGGCTATGTGGTTGTCATCCATCAGTTCATCGTCGCTGCTGCGCTTCAGCCCGGCGATAATTTCGCGGATTTTGTCCTCCTGCTCCTCTCTGGCATAGTCTCTGTACAGAAGCCAGGCTTCTTCCTCTGTATTTCCGACCAGTTCTTCCATTTGCATGCTGATCAGCCTACCTTCATTGCCCAGCTCGTTGATGTAACGTTTAATTTCCATTTTGATCCGCAGCACCATTTCTACCCGCTGGATTACACCTACTACCTCAGCTACAGTTACAATACCTTCATATTCGGAGGCAGACAGGTTAGTCAGTCCTTGAGTCAATACAGCTTTATACTTCTCCAGCGTCTGGATGGCCTGATTGGCTTTGGCCAGAATGGCCCCGATCTCCTTGAGCGCATACCGGATAGAGCCCTGATACAGGGTAATAATGTTTCGCCGCTGCGAAATGGATACAACAAGCTTGCCGGTCTGCTTGGCTACCCGCTCTGCCGTCCGGTGGCGGATGCCTGTCTCGATCGATGAAATGGAGGAATCCGGAATCAGCTGGGTGTTGGCGTACAGAATCCGCTTCAGATCCTCACTCAGAATAATGGCACCGTCCATCTTGGCCAGCTCATACAAATAGTTGGGTGAAAAATCGCAGTTAATGGAGAATCCGCCGTCGACAACCTCCATCACTTCGGGACTATATCCGACAACAATAAGCGCTCCGGTCTTCGCGCGCAGTACATTCTCAAGACCCTCCCGGAAAGGTGTTCCGGGTGCAGCCATTCTAAGCAGATCATTCATATTATCTAATGGATTGTATTCCTTCATGTCCCTGTGCCCCCTAATCTAACGCGACCGCTAGCGCATCTGCTACAGTGCTGACGCCGATAATCTGGATATCCTGCGGATGCTTCCAGCCTTTCATACTTTTCTCGGGCATTATGACCCGGCGGAAGCCCAGCTTGGCTGCTTCCTTCACCCGCATTTCTGCGCGTGACACTCCTCTTACCTCACCGGTAAGCCCAACCTCCCCGAAGAACACATCATACGGCTTCGTCGGGATATCACGGAAGCTCGAGGCGATACTAATGGCAACTGCCAGATCTACTGCGGGCTCATCCAGCTTCACGCCGCCGGCCACATTGAGGTAGGCGTCCTGGTTCTGCAGGAACATCCCCATCCGCTTCTCGAGCACGGCAATAATCAGTGCCATCCGCTGATGATCCATCCCTGTGCACATTCTGCGCGGTGACGGGAAATGAGTGGACGCAACAAGCGCCTGCAGTTCTACAAGCACCGGTCTTGTTCCTTCCATGCTGGCCACTACCGCTGAACCAGCAACGCCAAGCGGACGCTCTGACAGGAAGAGTTCGGAAGGGTTCTCCACCTCCGTAAGCCCTACTTCGCCCATTTCAAAAATGCCAATTTCATTCGTGGAGCCGAAACGGTTCTTCACTGCCCGCAGCAGCCGGTACGTATGATGCCGTTCTCCTTCGAAATAAAGCACGCAATCCACCATATGCTCCAGCATCCGCGGGCCGGCAATTGCGCCCTCCTTAGTCACATGCCCTACAAGCACTGTAGCTATTCCGCGGATTTTGGCGATGCGCATGAATCTTGTCGTACATTCCCGCACCTGCGCCACACTGCCCGGCGCACTGGTTACTTCCGGCATAAATACAGTCTGGATCGAGTCGATCACGAGAAACTGCGGCTTAATCTGCTCAATCGCATCCTCGATACTCTCCATATTTGTCTCACAGAGCACATACAGCTCTGCTGACAACGCACCAAGACGGTCCGCGCGAAGCTTGGTCTGCCTTACCGATTCTTCACCCGAGATATACAGCACACGAAGCCCCTGGGTAGTAAGGGCATGCGATGTCTGCAGCAGCAGTGTAGATTTCCCGATTCCAGGGTCGCCTCCGACCAGTACCAGCGAGCCGGGTACAATCCCGCCGCCAAGCACACGGTTAAGCTCACCGATGCCTGTCAGGATACGCGGCTCTTTGTCACTTTCTATATTTATGATCGACTGCGCCTTTTCTTTACTCTGAAAAATAGGTGCATTCATGCCTTGGGTTTTGACTACGCTTTCTGTTTCCTCCACCATCGAGTTCCATTCCTGGCAGCCCGGGCATTTACCAAACCACTTCGGTGATTCGTAGCCGCATTCAGTACAGAAAAATTTTGTTTTTGGTTTGGCCATGTGCGCTCCTTACAGTCCGAACTTGCTAAAATTGCGGATAATTTTCTCTTACTCAAAGTTTACCATTTCTGCACACTGAACGAAAGGTCACTTAAGATCTACTTTTCACACTGGCTACCCTTAACCTGCCTGATTTACGGCAAAATTAATCGTCCCCTGCTGCAAAAAAACTCCCGCCCCTCTATACGGAGGAGCGGGAGTTTTGTTTCATCAAAACTTAAAAATTGTACCGGTGCCGGAAATTTATTCCGCTGGAGTTTCCTTCTCCAAAGACAGCTCTGCCGGAGTATCTACCGTGGTAACAACAAGCTCACCGTTTACCTCATCAATCTTGAGGGAATCCCCCTTCTTGATGTTGCCCTTCAGCAGCTCTTCGGACAGGCGGTCCTCGATATGCTTCTGGATTGCCCGGCGCAGCGGACGAGCACCAAATGCCGGATCATATCCTTCTTTGGCGAGGAATGCTTTTCCGCCGTCTGTAAGCTCAAAGTCCACATCATATTCACGCAGCCGCTTGCGCAGCTCGTCGGACATCAGCGTCACGATTTCGGCGATGTGCTTCTCTTCAAGAGAGTGGAAGACGATAATCTCATCGATCCGGTTCAGGAATTCCGGACGGAAGCTCTTCTTCAGCTCTTCCATAACCTTGCCCTTCATATTACTGTAATCGGCGCCTGCATCCTGTACTGCAGTGAATCCAAGTGTTGAATTCTTCTTGATCGCCTGTGCCCCTACGTTCGAGGTCAGGATGATCAGTGTATTGCGGAAATCAACCACCCGGCCTTTGGAGTCGGTCAGACGGCCGTCTTCCAGTACCTGCAGCAGAATATTGAATACTTCAGGGTGAGCCTTCTCGATCTCATCCAGCAGGACAACGGAGTAAGGCTTACGGCGTACCTTTTCTGTCAGCTGTCCGCCTTCTTCATACCCTACATATCCTGGAGGCGCCCCTACAAGACGGGATGTCGAGTGCTTCTCCATGTATTCCGACATGTCGATCCGGATTACGGCATTCTCATCGCCGAACATCGCTTCGGCAAGTGCCCGCGCCAGCTCGGTTTTACCAACCCCGGTTGGTCCGAGGAAGATGAAGGAGCCCATTGGTCGTTTAGGATCCTTAAGACCTGCACGCGCCCGGCGAAGCGCCCGGCTCACAGCTTTAACCGCCTCATCCTGGCCGATTACACGACCGTGCAGCAGAGCCTCCATGTTGAGCAGACGTTCTGTCTCCTCCTCCTTCAGCTTGCTGACCGGAATACTGGTCCAGCTGGCTACGACCTGGGCGATATCCTCAGGGGTTACCTGGGAATCTGCGCGGCCCTGCTTTTCTTTCCACTGATTCTTCGTGGTATCCAGCTCTTCACGGATCTTCTGCTCTGTATCACGCAGTGCTGCAGCCTTCTCGAACTCCTGGCTTTGCACAGCGGAATCCTTCTCCTTGCGGATATCATCGAGACGCATTTCAAGTTCCTTGAGGTTCGGCGGAATTGTGTAAGAATTCAGCCTTACCTTGGAGCCGGCCTCATCAATCAGGTCAATCGCTTTGTCCGGCAGGAACCGGTCAGGGATGTAGCGGTCGGACAGCTTTACGGCTTCCACAATCGCTTCATCGGTAATTTTCACCCGGTGGTGAGCCTCATAACGGTCACGCAGACCGAACAGAATCTGTACAGCTTCCTCTGGGGAAGGCTGATCCACTGTGATCGGCTGGAAGCGGCGTTCCAGCGCAGCATCCTTCTCAATATATTTGCGGTATTCGTCCAGCGTAGTGGCACCAATGCACTGCAGCTCACCGCGGGCCAGAGCAGGCTTCAGAATGTTGGAGGCATCAATCGCACCTTCCGCACCGCCGGCTCCAATCAGAGTGTGCAGCTCGTCGATGAAGAGTACGATGTTGCCCGCCTGACGAATCTCATCCATAATTTTTTTGAGGCGGTCTTCGAACTCACCGCGGTATTTCGTACCGGCAACTACTGAACCCATATCGAGGGTCATTACGCGTTTATCACGCAGGGTTTCCGGAATTTCATTGTTGATGATCTTCTGGGCCAGACCTTCGGCAATTGCCGTTTTACCCACCCCGGGCTCACCGATCAGAACCGGGTTGTTCTTGGTCCGGCGGCTAAGCACCTGAATTACACGCTCGATTTCCTTGCTGCGGCCGATAACCGGATCAAGGTTGCCGTCCTTGGCATAAGCCGTCAGATCGCGGGCCAGACCATCCAGCGTTGGTGTACTAACGTTAACCGGAGTACCGCTGTGGCTTGAAGTCGCTTCACTGCTGCCCAGAAGCTGCAGGACCTGCTGGCGGGCTTTGTTCAGGCTGATTCCCAGGTTATTAAGAACGCGGGCTGCTACGCCTTCACCTTCACGGATCAGACCGAGCAGGATATGCTCTGTGCCGACGTACGTATGTCCCAGCTTACGGGCTTCGTCCATGGACAGCTCGATAACTTTTTTGGCACGAGGAGTATAAGCGATGTTGGTCGGTTGCTCCTGCCCTCTGCCGATCAGCGTTTCCACTTCATCCTGAATCTTCTCAAGACCCAGTCCGAGCCCGATCAGAGCCTTGGCGGCAATGCCGTCTCCCTCACGAATCAGTCCGAGCAAAATATGTTCTGTCCCAATATTGTTGTGTCCCAAACGTACGGCTTCTTCCTGCGCCAGCGCCAGCACCTTTTGTGCGCGTTCCGTAAATCTTCCAAACATCATATCTCCTGCACCTCCACGGATAATAAATATCTATAATTAATATTGTGATCCCAGTGTCTCCCGGAGCAGCTTCGCCCGGTACATATCGCGTTCTGTGGACGACAGCTCGTCACCGAACATCTTTTGCAAAAAGCCTGGCTGAGTCTTGACGTTCAGCTCATTGAGCACTGAAATCGAAGGCCCTTCCAGTATCCCCAGATCGACGCCAAGCCGCAGATCGGAGAGCCGCTGAGCGGACTCCTTAAGCTCCATCACAGCTGCGTAGGACAGAATCCCGTAGGAACGTTTGATGCGGTCGGTAATCCGCAGTGCGGAATCGGCCAGCAGGCGTTCACGCGCATTGCGCTCATGCTCGATAATCTGTGTGACCACGCTGTGAAGATTCTCGATAATTTCACTTTCAGTCTGGCCCAGCGTAATCTGGTTCGAGATCTGAAAGATATTCCCTACTGCTTCGCTGCCTTCGCCATAAATTCCTCTAACGGTAAGCCCGACCTGATTCACTGCGGACAAAATCCGGTTGATCTGATGGGTCATGACCAGCGCCGGCAGATGGACCATCACCGATGCTCTGAGTCCCGTTCCTACATTAGTGGGACAACTGGTTAAGTACCCTCTGCGGTCGTCAAAAGCGTAATTGACAGCAGCCTCAAATATATCGTCGATGGCTGTGGCTCTTACCCAGGCTTCCCTGACCTGCAGTCCTGGGAACAGGCATTGAATGCGGAGATGATCCTCCTCATTAATCATAATGCTGACCGACTCGTCCTCATTAAGGATGACGGCGCCGCCTTTGGAATCATCCGCCAGATTAGGACTAATCAGATGCTTCTCAACCAGCACCTTTTTATCCAGCTCATCCAGCTCATCCAGCCTCAGCAGCTCGAAGCTGCCGAAATCCGCCGCGGCCTCCCCTTGAAATACAGGTGCAAGCTGCTCCAGCACCTCTTCTGACTGCTGCGCAGAGGCTAATAACGGAAACGGCAGATGCTCCAGATTGCGGGCGATGCGCATGCGGCTGCTGATGACAATCTCGGAATGGCTTCCGCCGCAGCGCATCCAGTCACTGAGTGCTTGTTCGGTATACCGGAGACTTGACATAAGCGAATCCCCCCTATATATCAAAGACTTTACTCTTGTGGCATTTCTTTTTCAAGCTTACGGATTCTGTCCCTCAGCTCAGCTGCGGTTTCAAACTCCTCCTGCACAATACTTTGCTGCAATTCCTGCTTCAGCTCATCAATTTGGCGTTTGCACATAATCTGTGCACCAGCCCGTTTCGGAAGCTTGCCGACATGAGCCGTGCTGCCATGCACCCGTCTGAAGAGCGGGTCAAGCGTACTGTCGAAATACTTATAACATGAGCTGCAGCCAAACCGTCCAAGCTTACTGAATTGCGAGTAGGTCATACCGCAGTTTTCACACTGCAGCCCCTGCACGGTCTGTGCCGCTGCCTTACCCTTGCCTGCCCCTTCCAGATCAAGCAGTCCGGACAGCAGGCTGTGAATGGAGAACCCGCCCGCAGTTCCGGGAATCAGTTCACCCTTCTCCCGCGCACAGCTTTCGCAAATATGAAATTCTGTCTTCTCCCCGTTCACTATCTTCGTGAAGTGGAGTGTAGCTGGTTTGACCCCGCATTCCTGGCATAGCATAAGCGGTGCCCCTCCTTACAGTTTTGACAATTATTTGCCTAACAAAGAGATTAACATAGCCTTCATAAGCTTGGCCCGGATCTCATCCCGGTACGGCAGATTAACCGTCAGGCATTCCCGGGAAACAGCAGACCGCATCAGACATGCTTCACGCTTAGACAGAAAACCTGCTTCCTCCAGCTGATATATCAGCCCTTCGGCGGAATTCTGATCCATATTGTTCCCTATAGTGGAGTTCAGATGTGCGTATAATGCCACATTCTGGGGCAGTTCGAAGCGTTGAATACGGATATAACCGCCGCCGCCGCGTTTGCTCTCCACCACATATCCCTTTTCCAGAGTAAAGCGTGTACTGATGACATAATTGATCTGTGACGGTACGCAGGAGAACTGGTCCGCCAGATCATTGCGCTGAATTTCCACCGTACCTTCGGGACTTTCATGCAAAATATTCTTCAGATATTGTTCAATAATATCGGAGATATTACGCATCACTCATCCTCCAGTGTGTAAGCCTTAATAAAGCCTGTTTGTGTTGTGCCAACATCGTCCGGCCATGTATGCGCCAAATGTTCGTTGACTTTGACTTTCTTTGACTTTTTTCATATTATAACATATTCTCACTGAATTCCAAGTGGTTGCTTTTATTTTTTACTTTTTAGCAGCAATGTATTCCGGATAATGACGGACCGATAAGGAATAGATGAGTGCAGCAAGGCCCTCCAGCCTTATGCAAAGCGGAAGAGCCCTGTTATGATCAAAAGAAGTCGAATAGTGCAGTTTCTGCCGGCGGAATCAGTTGTTCAAGCCATTCAACCGCATCCGGAGCTCCGGATATTTGCCCGTAACGGGCCAGCTCAACTGGACGCCGGTAACCCATAAGCAATACTGTAAGCGTGCCGATACTGCATACGAGATCCGCTGAAGATTTTTCTCCGGGAACCTGTGTGAATGTTGTATCTCCTTGCCTGTCTGCTGTCCATGACCATAGTCCGCTATTCCATGGTGCATACTCATCTTCAATGTAGATCAGTTTCTGCCGGACACCGCCTGGGATGTTAAAAGACAGCTGCTCCACAAACGCCTTGGCATTGACAATGCGCGCCATGAAGTAAGGGTGGTTCTCCTGCGGTATCCGCGGGTCGGGCAGCAAATACGGCAGTATATCGTCAAGCGGTACAAGCTTGAGCTGCGCTCCGGTAATCATCGAGTCATGATTGGCCAGGAAGGTCCATAGCCCTTGCCGGGCCGCCTCATTTATGAATATAAATTCATCGATCACGAGTTCTTTGTTCACTATTTTATACAGCACATACCCTTGCGGTTCACCCTGCTCCGAATAAAATACACACTGATGCGTTTCCTCATCAAGCACTCTGTTCTTCCACCATTCCTCATCCCGCTGCAGTGTGCCATTGTACCGGGCGGCAAAGCCGCTGTACAGCTCCTGCAGAATTTCAATGGCAGCCCCTCCACGCTTTACAGTGCCTTGTATCTCAGTTTTCCGCGGGAATTTAGCTACCGGAATATTGTACTTCTTATACTCGCAGTAGACCTCCCAGCCAAACTTGCGGTAAAAGGGAATCAAAAACGGGTGCAGAAAGGACAGCTGCTGTCCCGCCTCATTCATCGTCTGCAGCGTATGCGTCAGCAGCTTGGCTACATAACCCTGCCGTCGGTTCTCCGGCCAGGTCGCTACACCGGCAATCCCGCCCATCGGAACG
>NZ_CP135275.1:5732500-5852500 GCF_032302195.1 Paenibacillus sp. MMS20-IR301 | reverse complement strand
GGGCCATCGCTCAACGGATAAAAGCTACCCTGGGGATAACAGGCTTATCTCCCCCAAGAGTCCACATCGACGGGGAGGTTTGGCACCTCGATGTCGGCTCATCGCATCCTGGGGCTGAAGTAGGTCCCAAGGGTTGGGCTGTTCGCCCATTAAAGCGGTACGCGAGCTGGGTTCAGAACGTCGTGAGACAGTTCGGTCCCTATCTGTCGTGGGCGCAGGAAATTTGAGAGGAGCTGTCCTTAGTACGAGAGGACCGGGATGGACGTACCGCTGGTGCATCAGTTGTTCCGCCAGGAGCATGGCTGAGTAGCTACGTACGGACGGGATAAGCGCTGAAAGCATCTAAGCGTGAAGCCCCCCTCAAGATGAGATTTCCCAATACGTAAGACCCCTTGAAGACGACGAGGTAGATAGGTTGGAGGTGGAAGTGCAGCAATGCATGGAGCTGACCAATACTAATCGGTCGAGGGCTTATCCAAAGATCTACAACGCAGATTCGTTTCGGATTCAGTTTTCAGGTGATTAAGACCTGAACGATTTTAAGCTGCATGTCCTTTCTGAGGATTGATATTTTGCGGGAGTGATTTCGCAGGAGTCAACGCAGCGCAAAAATCATGTTTGGTGGCGATAGCGGAGGGGTTCCACGCGTACCCATCCCGAACACGACCGTTAAGCCCTCCAGCGCCGATGGTACTTGGACCGAAGGGTCCTGGGAGAGTAGGACGCCGCCAAGCACATGAAGCCATTGTTGAGTAATCGACAATGGCTTTTTTGTATTCATTTTTCAAGATCAAGGCTAAATAAAACGGAGAAACTTGTATAAAAACGCTTACAATTGAGTGACATTTTTGTTACCGACGAGTCGATAGTTCCAAGTATAATAGTAAAGTGCAAATATTAAGCAGAGGCCTTAATACGAATGAACTACACATAAATTCTAACTTTGAATTTTCTTGCGTCTTTAGATGCATGGTAGAGGTAAGGAGGATTTAAGGTATGAAGCGAGCCCAACCTTTTTGGATATTCGTTATTCTTTGTATAGTTGGAGCAATGCTGGCAGGCTGCGGGGCACAAGAGCCCGCATGGGACACCTTTGACGGTGCGCTCAACGAGAAAAGTTTCCCTGTTCCGAAGGAGGCCAGTTCTCCCGACAGGACAACGACCAATGTGGCGATGGATTATGTGCGGTACTCCTTGCCTTGGATGAAAGAGAAGAAGGGGATACCAGAGCCTTATCTGGATGTAATTAAGGATTGGGGCTGGATAGAGCAGGACAGTGAGAACTCCGGAAGCTCCCGCGTTTTTGAGAAGGAAGGACTTATTGTACACTTAACGGTGCACGACGGCTATTTCATCGTAATGATCCCCAAGGAAAAGAAAGTCACGACTAAAGGCCTGAAGAGTAAGTCGAAATAAAAAAAAACGCCGTTGTTATTCAAACGGCGTTTTTTTGCGGTTGCAGACAATCCGGGCAGCCTCTATGTATGAGATTATTGCATTTACTGTGCGTAGTAGGAGGCATCGGCGGGGCTGAATTTCAGCATCCCATCCTTTTGTTCACTGCGCAGCCGCAGCAAGGTATAAAGTCTTGGCAGAAGCAGCCACAGGTGGCATACGGCAAGTGATACAGTGAAGGCAGGCGGGGCCCAGACGATAAACAATGCAGTAATGCAGAGACCAATCCAGAGATTATGCATCTGCACTTTACGGAAGAGGCTGTAATTAATATATTGGTCAGGCATATATCCCGGCCAGGGCAGGCGGAGGGACATTTTCCACCGTTTAGCGATCGGGTGCCCGGTTATAACCAGGACAGAACGTGAAATGACATATTGAATCCACAGCATCACCGGCCCGGCAATGATCATGAACAGAATACTCATCCAGGAGAGAAAGACCGTTTCCAGCACAAGGAATACGAGCGGAAGTACAATATAGACCCGCAGCAGGGATGCGGAAATATTAATTTTTTTGATAAGCTTATATTGATAGAATGTAGCCGCGCCTTTGGTGTTTGATTCCATAAAGAAACATAAGACCTCCTCACAAGTTCTCTTCTTATTAATATCGGCCTGCAGGTCGATTTTATTAAATGCGGGAAGCAGATTCACCGGACGGGCGGCGGGCGAATATATATATTTCAAGCTATGAAGGATAGGAAAAAACTATGAAAAGGTTTAAAATGATAGAAGGTGTAGCATACTGTTCTTAAAAGAGTCAAGGTGGGATAATGATGGAACAGCAAACCGGGCAGCCCTGCATCATCTGCGGGCAGGAAAAAGAAGAAGGCATTGTAATTGTCTCGCATTTTATTTGTGAGGATTGTGAGAGCGAAATGGTGCGGACAGAGGCTGAAGATGCTAAATACCGTTTTTTTATCGGCCGGATGAAGAAGATCAATCTCCAGAAAAATGCTTGAACCTAAGTATAAAGAGCGGGTGGCCAATTCGTACCTGCGATGTCTGCAAATAAAGAGTACCCTTTAACGGCATCTCCGCCTGAACCGGTGAGAGGAGCCGTTTTGTTGTTGTAGGAAGACTATGCGCAGAATAATAGGCGTTGTGCATATATTTGCGTTAAAATAGAGGGTAACCCCCAGGGAAGGAAGAACCCATGAATAAACTACAGCCTGGCAGGGCTCCCGTATATGAAATGCTGGAACAATATAGACTCAAGGGTAATATACCTTATCATGTCCCGGGTCACAAGAATGGTGAAGCTTATCTGAATTCCGGACAAGCAGCAGGTTACTTAAGCGAAGTTATGCGCTACGACGTGACGGAAATTACCGGAACCGATGATCTGCATCATCCTGAAGGGGTAATTCAGGAAGCACAGGAGCTGGCCGCCGATTGTTTCGGGGCAGAGGAGAGCTTCTTTCTGGTTGGCGGCAGTACAGCGGGCAATCTTGCACTGATTCTTACGGTTTGTCCGGAACCGGGGAGGCTGCTTATTTTACAGCGGAATGTCCATAAATCTGTTATTCACGGACTGATGCTGGCCGGGGCGCGGGCTGTTTTTCTGGAGCCGCAGATTGATCCGGCCAGCGGGCTTGCCGTTGCTCCGGCGGCAGAGGCGGTACGTGCTGCGTTAGCAGCTTACCCCGAGGCTGCGGGGGTATTTATCACCATGCCGAATTACTACGGCATGGGCAGTGACCTTGCGCCCCTCGCACAGGCCTGCCACGCCAGCGGCGTTCCGCTGCTGGTTGACGAGGCGCATGGGGCGCATTACGGGCTGCACCCGGCATTGCCCGCCGGGGCGCTTGCAGCAGGCGCGGACGGCGTAGTGCAGTCCACGCATAAGATGCTGGCGGCGCTGACCATGGGCGCCATGCTGCATGTGCAAGGGCCATGGCTCGACCGCGCGCTGCTGAAGCAGCGCCTGGCCATGGTGCAGAGCTCCAGCCCATCCTACCCCGTGATGGCTTCGCTCGATCTGGCCCGGCGGCTGGTGCACAGCCAGCCGGACACGGCCTTCACGGCGGGACTCGCCGCCGTGGACGTCCTGCGGCGCGGCCTGGCTGCGCTGCCGCGCTTCGGGCTGCTGCAGCCTGCGGCGCAGCAGCAGCCCCCCGGCGGTGCTGGCGCAGCCGCCGGAGAGCCCGTGCCGCCAGCCAGCGGGGCGGCGTACACGGCCCAGGACCCCTTTAAGGCCGTCATTTATGACGCTGCCGGGGTCCTGGGGGGCTTCGAGCTGCAGCGCAGGCTCGAAGAGAAAGGGATCGTGCCGGAGATGAGCGATGACCGGCACGTGGTGCTGGCCTTCAGCCTCGGCTCGAAGGCAGAGGAGACAGCGGTGCTGCTTGAAGTGCTGCAGGACATCGCAGCGCAGCCGGCCAGCCCCGCAGCTTCGCAGGGGGTCGAAACCATCGCCCCGGCTGCATCATATAATAACAGCGGGCACTCGTTATGTCCCTCACCCGGCAATAATTCCACGTGGAACAATTTCAGCTTACCGCTGATATCGTCACCGGTTCCTTTTTCTACGAGGCCGGTGGCTGCCGGGGAGACCGTCAGTATAGCGCTTGAGGACAGCGCAGGCAGAGTGGCGGCGGAGATGGTCATTCCTTACCCGCCGGGAATTCCATTGCTCTACCCTGGAGAGCTTATAACAGAGTCCATATGCGGCAGGCTGGCCAGTCTCCGCGAAGGCGGAGCTAAGTTCCAGGCCTGTGCCGATTCCGCCTTACAGCAAATTCAGGTATACAACATTCAGAAGGGCGGAGAAGTATAAGTGAAGCGAGAAGGTTTCTTCATTACACTGGAGGGGGGCGACGGCTCCGGTAAAACAACCGTACTTGGCAGAGTAGCTGCTTATCTGCAGAATCATTCCATGCCCTACCTGATTACCCGTGAACCGGGCGGGATTGAAATCGCCGAGAAGATCCGCTCCATTATTCTCGACCCGGCACATACAGTAATGGATGCACGCACGGAAGCGCTGCTCTATGCGGCAGCAAGAAGTCAGCATCTGGCTGAGGTTGTCGAACCGGCATTACAGGAAGGGCTGACAGTACTCTGTGACCGTTTTGTAGACAGCAGTCTGGTTTACCAGGGATATGCAAGAGGACTCGGAATTGAGAAGGTCAGGGAGATTAACCAGTTTGCTACCGGGGGGAGAATGCCGGACCTGACCTTTTATCTCGATATAGACCCGGAAGTAGGCTTGTCACGGATTGCGGCTAACCGAAACGGGGATATGGACCGCCTGGATCTGGAGAGCCTGGATTTCCATCAGAAGGTCAGAGCAGGTTATCAGCTTGTAAATGATACTGATCCGCAGCGGATTGTTGTTATCGACGCGGGCCGTCCGGTCCATATGGTTGAGCAGGATATTGTACGTGTGCTGAAGGACAGAATATTAAAGGATTTCTAAGAGGTTTTGTCAAATAAACAATAGAGGTATAATTAATAAACAGAGGTTCCCGGTTAACTGCAGCTTCAGCTGCTACCGGAGCACTGTAATCATAACTTGCAGGAGGCGAACCGAAGATGAATTTGATCATTGCAATTATTCAGGATAAAGACAGCAACCGGCTATCCAGTGAACTGGTGAAGGCCAATTTCCGGGCAACGAAGCTGGCAAGTACAGGCGGATTTCTGCGGGCGGGCAACACTACTTTCCTGATAGGGGTAGATGATATCCAGGTTGAGGCTGTACTGAATGTAATTCGCAACAGCTGCAAAGTACGCGAGCAATTGGTTACTCCTGTAACACCAATGAGTGGAACAACAGACTCTTATCTGCCTCTTCCTGTGGAGGTTCAGGTAGGCGGGGCTACAGTATTCGTTCTTCCGGTCGATCGTTTCGAGCATTACTGAGCATACTACGGTAATAAACCATAAGGGATGTAGATACCTTTGAAGATTAATCCGGGCTACAGGCCCTTAAAAAGTGAAATGTCAACGACAGATGCTGAACGGCGGCCTGTGCAGCAAAAAAACTTCACGGATGTCTTTCAGCAGCAAAGCGAGCAAAAAACGATAGATGAGCTGAACCGTCAGATTAAAGATATTCAGCAGCAGGGCAACCGGCTGGCTAAATCGATGACTGTACGGGAGCTGGCGATTTACCGGAACATGATCAAGCGGTTTCTGGAGGAAACCGCACGGCGCGGTGTCATTCTGAAGGATACCAAGGGCTGGGACCGCCGGGGCCGCGGTAAACGCTATAAGCTGCTGGATGAGATTGATGCGGCGCTGCTCAATATGGCAGATGATCTGCTGGACAGCGAACAGGGCCGTATTGATCTTCTGGGCAGGGTCGGGGAAATCCGCGGGCTGCTCATCAACCTTTCTTTCTGATAAACTTGGAGGAACCTATGTCTTTTCATGAACTATTAGGCCAGGAGGATGCCAAACGCCTGCTGCAAAATGCCTTGCGCAAGGATGCTGTAAGTCACGCTTATCTGTTTACAGGCCCGGCAGGAAGCGGCCAGGTTAAGATGGCAGTAACCTTTGCCCAGGCCATATTCTGCACTGAGCGCAAGGATGATGCCTGCGGTGAGTGTCTGGAATGCCGCAAGGTCATGCACGGCAATCATCCTGATTTGACAATGCTGCGGCCTGACGGCGCTAGTATTAAGATCGACCAGATCCGTGAGCTTCAGCGTGTGTTCTCGTACCGTTCGGAAGGAACCAATCCGAAGGTTTATATTATAGAAGGAGCGGACAAAATGACGGTGCAGGCCGCCAACAGTCTGCTGAAATTTCTGGAGGAGCCTCCGGCTCCTGCAGTGGGGATACTGATCTCTGATAATAGCAGTTCCCTGCTTCCGACAATCCAGTCGCGAACCCAGCGCATCCCGTTCAGCCCGCTTCATCCGGATATTATGCTTCAGGCACTGTCCGGTGAAGGGGTTCCGGTGCCTCTGGCCCGGTGTGCTGTTTCACTTACGGCAGGACTTGACGGATGCAGGGAACTTTTGGCACAGAATTGGTTTGCAGAAATGAGAAATCTAGTGTTACAATTAGCGAAGGAGTCTATGGGCAAAAGCAGCTCCGCAGTAGCAACTGCAGGGGCCAAATTGTTCAAGACCGGGCTGGGTGAACATTTGGATATTCTTTTCAGCATGTTCCACTTATGGTTCAAAGATATGCTTTACTTCCTGTACCGAAAGCACGAAAGTATCGTTTTCATAGATCAGTTAGACTTTATTTCCAGACATGCCCGTCAGAGGAGTACGGAACAATGGGTGGGTTACATGGAATTCGCGGCGGAGAGCAAGCGTAAGCTCCGTTCCAATGCCAATGCCCAGTTGTGTCTGGAGCAATTTTTAATCCGGCTGGAAAGCTAACGGGTCCGGATTATTTATGATAGATCCTCCGGCTAGAATCTTTAGCACCTGGAAGTACGGGTTTAACGGATGAGGAAGGACAAGCATGGATCATCAGGAAAGCAGGCTTGCTTAAGGGTTCCTTTTACCGGCAAACAAGGGGGTTAATTTTTGTACAGCGTAGTAGGGGTCCGCTTCAAAAAAGCGGGTAAAATATATTATTTTGATCCACTTGATTTTCCGATTGAACGCGATCAATGCGTAATTGTTGAAACAGCAAGAGGGGTCGAATACGGTAGAGTTGTCGTTGGCAAAAAAGAGGTGCAGGAAGCTGACGTTGTATTGCCGCTCAAGAAGGTCATGCGCATTGCCGGTGAAACCGACGCACGCGTGGTTGAAGAGAATAAGGGTGCTGCAAAGGATGCTTTTACCACCTGTTTAAATAAAATCCGCGATCATGGTCTCAAAATGAAGCTTGTGGATGTGGAGTTTACGTTTGACCGCAATAAGATTATTTTTTATTTCACGGCTGAGGGCCGCGTGGATTTCCGTGAGCTGGTTAAGGATCTGGCGAGTATTTTCCGGACCCGGATTGAATTGCGGCAGATTGGTGTACGTGATGAAGCCAAGATGCTGGGCGGGCTTGGTCCTTGCGGACGGGTGCTATGCTGCTCCTCCTGGCTGGGCGATTTTGAACCCGTATCCATTAAAATGGCGAAGGATCAGAATCTCTCGCTCAACCCGACGAAGATTTCGGGCCTATGCGGACGGCTGATGTGCTGCCTGAAGTTTGAGCATGATAATTATGAGAGCACGAAGGAAGAAATGCCGGCAGTAGGCAAAATCGTCGTAACCTCACTGGGTGACGGCAAAGTAGTAGGTTTGAATGCCGGAAGCCGCACGGTTCATGTGCAGTTGTTTGAAGTGGGCAAAGTTAAAGAACTTCCAATGGATGATGTTGTCGTCAAGTAAACCATATAAGGTTACTTTCGGGGTGGAAACTTGGAGAAGAAAAATATATTTGCACACATGCAGGAGATGGAAGCGCAGATGGATGAGATGCGCACCACTCTCGGAGATTGGAAGCAGACGGTAAAAGAGCTGATGGAAGAGAATCAGAAGCTCAGTCTGGAGAATGAGCAATTACGCTTAATATTGAAAAGGGAAGCACCTCTGGATAAGGCTGCGCTTTCTGCCGAGGCTGAAGCTTTGCTTACAGCTGAAGGAAAAGAAGAGGTTGTCGGAGAAGGCTACGATAATCTGGCCCGCCTGTATCATGAAGGGTTTCACATCTGTAATGTCTATTTCGGGCATTTGCGGACGGAAGGCGATTGCCTGTTCTGCCTTTCTTTTCTTAATAAATGAGGATATCCAGCCGTGGGAGATTTTCGCCTACGGTTTTTTTTGAATTTGGCGAAAGCTACAATACCTTAGGAGTGTATAATGACAAATTCATTTAATGATAGCGCCGTAACTCTGCATGAAACGGAACGGATAGATGATTTGCTGACCCATGATCTGCGGATTATCCAGAGTGACGAAGTATTCAGCTTCTCGATGGATGCTGTGCTGCTGGCCAGGTTCGCCGGGGTGCCGCCGCGCGGAAGAGTGCTTGATCTGTGTACCGGCAACGGAGTAATTCCGCTGCTGCTGACCACCCGTACGAAAGCTTCTATTGAAGGAATAGAAATTCAGCCCCGTCTTGCCGACATGGCCCGGCGCAGTGTAGCTTTGAACGGGCTTACGGAGCGGGTTCTGATTCATGAAGGCGATTTGCGGGAGCTGCATACTACTTCCGGTTATGGCGTATATGATGCTATAACGGTTAACCCGCCCTATATGCCGCTTAACGGAAGCGATCTGAAGCTGAACTCCCATCAGGCGATGGCCCGGCATGAGATTGGCTGTACGCTGGAGGAAGTGATCCAGGCCTGTGTCCGGCTGGTCCGTACCGGCGGTAAGGTCAGTATGGTGCATAAGCCGCAGCGGCTCGCGGATATCATCAGTTTGATGCGCAAGCACCGTCTCGAGCCGAAGCTGATTCGTTTTGTACACCCGCGTGCTCACCTGGAGGCCAATATGGTGCTAATTGAAGCTGCCCGGGACGGCAAACCGGAGGTACGTTTACAGCCTCCTTTAATCGTATATAATGAGGACAATCAGTACTGCCCGGAAATTATGGATATTTATTATGGGAATAAAGAGGATGCCAGCCAATGACTATACAATGCCAAAGCAGCTTTCAAAATAATAACGACGCAATGAGGCCGGAGGGATGCGGTTCTCTGTATCTGGTGGGGACGCCTATCGGTAATTTGGAGGATATGACCTACCGTGCAGTACGCACTCTGAAGGAGTGTGATATTATTGCCGCAGAGGATACACGGCAGACGCGCAAATTGCTAAGCCATTTCGAAATTACACCTGCTATGCTGTTCAGCTATCATGAGCATAATAAGGCAGCGAGCGGACCGGAACTGATACGCTATATAATAGAAGGAAAAAATTTGGCGCTGGTCAGCGACGCCGGCCTGCCGGCGATTTCCGACCCCGGAGCTGATTTGGTAGCCCTCGCTGTAAGTCAGCAAATTCCTGTGATTCCGATCCCCGGAGCTAACGCGGCGCTGTCAGCTTTAATCGCCTCCGGGCTGCCTACCGCCGGTTTTACCTTTATCGGATTTCTGCCAAGAGAACGTAAGGATATCCGTGCTGTCCTGGCCCCCCTCCGTGCTGCCCAAGGGACCCTGCTTTTTTATGAGTCACCGCACCGTGTTGCCAAAACACTGGTTCATCTGCAGGAGGCGTTCGGTAACCGCAGAGTTGTCCTGGCCCGGGAGCTGACCAAACGTTATGAGGAATTTCTGCGCGGAACTATTGAGGAATGCTGTGCATGGCTTGCGGAGCATCCTCCGCTAGGCGAGTACGTAATTGTGCTGGAGGGGGAGAGCAAGGAAGAGGCTCAGCTGGCGGAATCATCCTGGTGGCGTGAGCTAAGCATCGCAGAGCATGTTGCTCATTATGCAAGCTCAGGTAGCCCCCGTAAGGAAGCAATGAAGAAGGCTGCGGGTGACCGCGGACTGGCTAAGCGTGATATTTATAATGCATTGCTGGAGAAGGAGTAAGGAAATAGAGCAACGTTATTGAGCAAATTTATAACTATTTAAGCTTTAAAAAATATTTTGATGATCGAAGCAGCTAATGAAATAGTTGTATTTTATACACTTTTAAGGATATAATTATTCCTTATATTAGATATAAATGTATTTTTTACATTTATATTAATGGAAAAAGGATAATTTAGAGGATTTATCTGTATATAATTGTATTAAATACATCTAAAATTATCAGACGAGTAATTTGGTATTAAATAACTGTATAGAATACAGTTATCCAATATTTCCAAAAGCAATTATCTGATCTTACACAACACTGAATGCTTCCGGGTGTCCAGAGGGCCGGGGCCCTTGGGGCCCTACCCATTGGGAAGGGTTTGGGAGGGGAAGCTGTAAAGGGGAATCCGGGGAAAGTCTCCCAAAAAAACCATAAAAAATACCTCCCGCGGAGACGGGAGGCCAAGGAGATATAAAAAGGTTAGAATTAACAATTTGATTAGTTCCTATTATAACCTATTTGATTTAGTTTGTCACAGGGGTAGGGATAGCAGAAATGCATTCGTGACAAACAATTTTACCTTTGAAATAGGTTACATTCTCAGCATTGCCGCAGAAAATACAAGCTGGCTCATATTTCTTAAGCATGATCCGCTCACCGTCCACGTAAATTTCGAGCGCATCTTTTTCTCCAATGCCCAGTGTGCGGCGCAATTCAATTGGAATAACAACCCGTCCTAGCTCGTCTACCTTACGTACAATTCCTGTTGATTTCATCATTACAATCGTTGCTCCTCTCAATTATCAAAAGCGTCAATATTCGACATTGTTCACTGTTTTATGATATTTATAATACCAACCATTCCCAAAACAGTCAACCTTTTTTGAGGCGAATTTTAAGGAAACTTTTAAGGATACCATCATACTGCTATTGGAGCAGCGAATATCCAATAATTAAGCCTGAAAATTATTTGTCGATTTGTAAAAGTATAAAATGTCATAATTCGACAAAGTGCGACATTGTTTATTATTATAGCTTTAAATCAATCCTATTTCTATTGAAATTAATAAAAGGAGTTGAACCTTATGAAGCAGCTGCTGAGCGAAGAAAAGGTATTTAAGGACCCGGTGCATAATTATATCCACGTGCAGGATACCATTATCTGGAGACTAATCAACACCAGGGAATTTCAGCGCCTGCGGCGCATCCGTCAGCTTGGCACCTCATATCTTACTTTTCATGGAGCGGAGCACAGCCGCTTCTCTCACTCACTCGGGGTGTACGAGATTACCCGCCGGATTATTTCCCAGTTTGAACGAAGCGGTTATAAGGATTGGATGCCTGAAGAGAGTCTGCTTACGCTGTGTGCGGCGCTGCTGCATGATTTGGGGCATGGCCCGTTTTCTCATTCTATAGAAGAAGCCTTTGAAATGGACCATGAGGATTGGACCTGCCGGATTATTATGGAGAATACTGAGATTACCGCTATTCTGCGTGATGTATCTGAGGATTTTCCCCAGAAGGTGGCCTCAGTTATTTCCAAAACTTATGAGCATGAAATTGTTGTCAATCTGGTGTCGGGGCCGCTGGATGCAGACCGGATGGATTACCTGCTGCGGGATGCTTACTATACAGGGGTAAACTACGGAACCATTGATATTGACCGGATTCTGCGGATGCTGCGCCCCTACGACGGCCGGGTTGTTGTGAAAGAGTCAGGGATGCATGCAATCGAGGATTATCTGATGTCCCGTTATCAGATGTACTGGCAGGTCTATTTCCATCCCGTAACCCGCAGCTCGGAAATTATATTGCGGCAGATTCTGCGCAGAGCGAAGGAGCTTATCCAGCAGAATTACACGTTCCGGTTCATGATTGAGCCGTTAAATGATTTGTTCCGGGGTGAAGTTACGGTAGAACAGTATCTGCTGCTGGACGAGGCACTCATGCAAACTGCGTTTATGCAATGGACGCTGGAGGCCGATGAAATCTTAAGCGACTTGTGCAGCCGTTTTATTCATCGTAAACTGTATAAATATGTGGAGATGGAGCATCTGGATTCGGAGACCATTGATGAAATCCGCAGCAGCTTTACCAGCGCAGGACTATGCGCGGATTACGACCTGGAAATTGATTTTCCGACAGATCTTCCTTATGACGTATTCCGTCCGGGAGACGGTTTCGACAGCAAACAAATTCTGCTGCTTGACCGGAAGGATAAGCTGCGGGAAATTTCTGAAGTATCGGATATTGTGCGCTCCATCAGCGGGATTCACCGTGGCAGATATCACCTCTATTTTCCGCAGGATAAGCTGCAGAAAGCCCTTCCGCAGCTCCCGCCGTCTATCGCTGATATTTTTGCCAAATAATCTGAAAAAGCTTGGAATTCATCATAGAAATCAAGCATGAAAGGATGACCAGTAATGCAGTTATTCGACACGCATACTCACCTCGATGCTCCGCAGTTCGACGAGGACCGCGAAGAGGTGATTGAGAGAGCCCTGGCCTCCGGAGTCAGCAAAATGATTAATATCGGCTTCAACCGGGAAACGATTCCAACCACGATGCAGCTCGCCGAGAAATATGATTATATTTATGCAGCAGTTGGATGGCACCCCCAGGATGCTATCACGATGAAGGACGGCGATCTCGAATGGATTGCTTCCCTGTGCAGCCATCCCAAGGTGGTAGCAATTGGAGAGATTGGGCTTGACTATTATTGGGACACCTCCCCGAAGGATGTGCAGCATGAAGTGTTCCGCAAGCAGATCGGACTGGCCCGCGAGCTGAAGATGCCGATCTCTATTCATAACCGTGATGCCCATGAGGATGTAATCCGGATTCTGCGGGAGGAAAAAGCGGGTGAGGTCGGAGGTGTGATGCACTCGTTCTCGGGCAGCTGGGAAAGTGCCAAAATGTGCCTTGACCTGGGCTTCCACTTGTCTTTCGGAGGACCGATCACTTTCAAAAATGCAAGGGTTCCCAAGGAGGTGCTGGCACAGACTCCACTGGACCGGCTGCTCATCGAAACGGACTCGCCTTATCTGACTCCGCATCCCTTCCGGGGCAAGCGAAATGAGTCTGCGCATGTAAGGCTGGTGGCTGAGGCTGCCGCGGAAATAAAAGGGATTGATTTACAGGAATTAGCGGAAATAACGTATGCGAACGCACTGGAACGATTTGGGATTGTTTGAAAACGGGAGAAAAAGCAGTGAAAAATGAAGTATAGACGATATATTAAACTTTTTTAATCGGCAAACGGCTGATTATTACAATATTTTAATCATTTTTTTGCGTAAACGTGGTTGAATCGTCCTTTACAACATGCATCAAAACAGGATATCATCTTTTCAGTGCAGTGAGCTGTTGTTACTGTGACAGTCACTTTTTTTCATAGATCGTCTCGCTGAGTCTCCGTATGGAGAACGGGGGAACCAATAAATGCCCTGCCGCATGCCCGTACATAGAGTACAACACAGAAGTGCCGCAGACTTTATTCGATTTCTTCACGTGGTCTTTGGGGTGAATTTGAGGGCAACCGCCGTGAGCGGGTGACCTGAGATAGGGCGTCTCTCTTATGCCCGAACCCGACAGCTAACCCCGTAAGCGCAAGTAAGAGAGGAAACCTCGTGCATAGACATTCTCGCGTTATTTGACACCGGAGAAGCCACGAAAGAGTCCTCTGAGAACTCTTTTTAGGCTTTTTTGTTTTTGAATAATGTGTAAATTCCAGCATACTGTTATATAACAGGTATCTGGAGAAGCTATGCCGGGCAGGCGATCCATGAGCAGGAAACGCTGAAGCAATGCGGGCGTATCCTGTTGCAACTCAAACTTAGTTTCGTCAGAAATGATTCAGTCACCTTTGATATAACTTGGACGACGGGGCTATGTAAGGAGGATGGAAAGAGTGGGCGTATTCCAACCAGAGGTATCCCATGATTCGCAATCATCCAGCAGGTCTTTCGCATTACGGTGGAAGCAAGTGAATCCTCGCGTACTTTCACTTGCAGGTGCAGCCTCAATTGTTATCGCACTGTTAATTCTGCTGTACGTACACGGTGCGAGCAAAAAAGAAATAGTATTAGTTATCGACGGAAAAGTGCAGACACTGGAGACACGCGAAGCGCTGCTCAGTGATGTGCTGGCCAAAGAACAAATCTCGCTTCAGCCGCATGATGAATTATCTATTGGCCTTAGTGATGAAATACAAGACGGCGACCGTGTCGTAATTACCCGTGCGCAGAAGCTTACGCTTATTGCAGATGGTGCAACCAAGACGCTTTACACCACCGAAGATTCCCTCGGAGATGCCATCACCAAGCTGGGCTACAGCCTGGAGGGCAACGACAAGATTTTCCCTTCGCTTGATACCGCAGTTACATCAGACATGGAAGTTAAGATTGTCCGTATTACCAAGCAAACGGTACAGCGGACGGTAAGCTTGCCTTTCAAGGTCATTAAAACCGCAGATCCCTCCCTGTACGTGGGGGATGTAAGAGTTGCACAGGCAGGCAAACCGGGCGCAATCATCCAGCATATCGAGAAGATATACCAGGATGGTGAACTGGCCTCCATGACTATGGTCGGCAAAGAAGTCCAGACGGTGACCAAAGACAAGGTTATTGCGGTTGGTACCAAGGCGGTTCCGAAGCCAGTGGTAGCTGCGACTGTCGCAACGAAAACTTCCAAATCTACAACTACCTCCAAATCAACTAAAGTCAGCGCGAACAACGTCATCAGCAAGGCGGGCGTAGATTTCGAATACAAAAAAATGATCAAAAACGTATCCATGACGGCATATTCCTCGGAAGAGCCTGGAATTGGAACAAAAACTGCCTCCGGCACACGCGTAACGGAAGGCCGCACTATAGCTGTTGACCCGAATGTAATACCAATTGGCTGGTGGGTGTACATTGAAGGATTAGGGTTTCGCCGAGCAGAGGATACCGGCGGTGCCATCAAAGGCAACAAGGTGGATGTCTACTACGATTCACTGAGCCACGCCCGTAATTTCGGGCGCAAATCACGGACGGTCTATGTCATCGGACCTGTGAAGCCGGAGCTTAATTAACCGGAAGCCTTTTGCAAATTAGCGGTTTATAAGATATAGTGTTGGTAGCACTTACGAAACTTAGGAGAGCTGCCGCTCATCACTTATACATTCTTTAGCCAAAAAGAAGAGGAGCGAATCCTCTTCTTTTTGTGTTCCGGGATTAAGTTTTTAGAGTTCAGAGTAAGGAGTAATGATTGATGATCAAGGAATTAATTGTGGTTGAAGGAAAAAGCGATACCGTCGCCGTTAAGCGGGCTGTAGAAGCGGATACGATTGAGACGGGCGGTTCTGCAGTAGACCGCAAGGTTATTGCCAAGATTGCATTAGCCATGGAGCGCAGGGGAGTAATCATCCTTACAGACCCCGATCATGCCGGGGAGCGGATCCGCAAAATTGTCTCTTCTAAGGTACCCGGATGCAAACATGCGTTCATTCCTGAGAAGGATGCCACACGCAAAGGTGATATTGGTGTGGAGAATGCCTCGCCTGAGGCTATCCGTCATGCACTGGAGCATGTTCATACCTCATTTGAAGGCGCGCCGGCGCTGATCGGGCTGGATGATCTTATGGCTGCCGGTATGATGGTGCATGCCCAGGCCGCCGAGAGAAGGATGCAGCTCGGCAATCTGCTTGGGCTCGGTTATTGTAACGGCAAGCAGCTATATAAGCGTCTAGCGATGTTCGGCATCACCCGCGAGGAGTTTGCACAGGCTCTCGCCCAAATTGACCAGGGAGGCAGTACTTCATGAGTGGTAATGAGAATATCTCATCCCCAACAAGAACCAAAGCCATTATTCAGCGTTACGGATTCTCCTTCAAAAAAAGTCTGGGCCAGAACTTTCTGATTGACCAGAACATTCTGGATAAAATTGTGGATGCCGCTGGTCTTGACAGTACGGCCGGAGCGCTGGAAATCGGACCTGGTATCGGAGCTCTGACTGAAAGGCTGGCCATGACTGCCGGAGCAGTCACTGCGGTGGAGATTGACCGCAGACTGATTCCGATCCTCCGGGATGTACTGGCACCTTATCCCCATGTAAAGATCCGTAATGATGATGTGCTGAAGGTGAATCTGCAAGAGCTGTTCAGCGAGGATTTCGCTGGCAGGGACCGGGTCAGCGTAGTGGCTAACCTGCCGTATTATGTAACGACTCCTATTCTCATGAAGCTGCTGGAAGAGAAGCTGCCGCTTGATAATATCGTCGTTATGATCCAGAAGGAGGTTGCTGAGCGTATGGCAGCCTCTCCAGGGGGGAAAGAATACGGCAGCCTAAGCATAGCAGTCCAGTATTACAGTGAGCCTGAGCTGGTCTGCATAGTGCCCCGTACGGTGTTTATTCCGCAGCCGAATGTAGAATCGGCTGTTATCCGGCTGAAGGTCAGGGAGCGCCCGCCGGTGGAAGTGGCAGATGAGAAGCATTTCTTCGAGGTGGTTCAGGCATCATTCACCCAGCGGCGCAAGACGATTGCCAATAACCTCAAAGCCCGGTTCTTCCCGGAGGAAGGCCGTGAGCGGCTGGAGGAGCTGCTGGCAGCGGCGGGGATAGAACCTTCCCGCCGCGGGGAGACCCTTAGCATTGAGGAGTACGCCCGGTTAAGTGCGGTTCTACTGGCTGCCGGAATCGCCTAAGATCAGAAAACATTCCGGGAGATGAACCAACCGGGACCTTTGCCCATAACATGGGGTAGAGGTGGTGTTGTAATGAATTTAGGAGACTTGGTCGTTCGTAAATCTTATGGCGGCGATGTGACCTTCCGGGTAGACAATATATTGCAGAACCGGGCAGTAATCAAAGGGACAGAATTCCGTCTGCTGGCTGATTCGCCGCTGGAGGATCTGGTGCAGGTGCCGCCTACGCGGGTTACTGAGCGCGGACAGCAGGCACAGATCAAAGCTACAGAATCGTTAAGCTGGCTGCGCAAAGACCGTCAGGAGCAGAGCCAGCGCAGCGGAGAGAGTGCGGCAGGCTCTTCCGGAACCTGGGCCCAGTCCCCGAAAGAGCCTGCTTATTTCGAAGTCCCCGGCAAGGTGCTGCATCTGGATGGTGATGCCCTTTATCTGAAGAAAAGCCTGAGCCTCTATGAGCAGCTGCGCATCCCTGCTGAGGGGCATCATGTCCATGAATCAAAAATGGCGGAGACGCTGTACCGGCTGCTGCCCCGTGTACGTCCTGATATCGTGGTCATTACCGGCCATGACGGCGTGCTTAAACAGCAGCAGAGCTACGATCTGTACAGTTTGAGCAGCTACAAAAATTCACAGAATTTTGTCGCAGCTATTCGGGTCGCCCGGGAGTATGAACGGAACTTTGATGCTCTGACGATAGTGGCAGGAGCCTGTCAATCGCATTTCGAGGCACTGCTGGGGACAGGGGCCAATTTTGCCAGCTCACCGGGCAGAATCCTTATCCATGCGCTGGATCCCGTCTATATTGCAGCCAAGGCCGCGTTCACATCAATCCGGGATACGGTTAATCTGGGGGAAGTGCTGAATCACACCATCAGCGGCAATCAGGGAATGGGCGGAATCGAGACCCGCGGCAGCTTCCGTATCGGAATGCCGAGGCTGCAGAATCTGGCTACACTGAAGGTGGCACCTTCGGTACTATAACGGTAATACACAAGGAAGGATGGGCCGCTGAGGCTTTCATCCTTCTTTTTTTGAACATATATATTTCCGGGTCCGTGTAAAATAATACTTATAACAAGGGGCTTTAGCCGGAACCTTTTTCTCGCAAAAAAATTCCGTTGACAACTATTTTAGCATACACTATAATTATTTATTTGATTTGACAATGATTGTGAAAAGTTGTATAATGGACAAGGAAAGAGGTGGTCGTCAGGCAATGGCTAATAACGCGCTGTTGGAAATTAAACGCAGTCTCGAAGCTCATGTCGGTCATAAGATCACGTTGCGGGCTAACGGTGGTCGCCGTAAGACCGTTGAACGCACCGGTGTCCTGGAAGAAACGTACCCTTCTGTTTTTATTGTCAAACTGGATCAGGAGCAGCAGACCTTCAAGCGTGTCTCCTATAGCTATGCCGATATACTTACCGAATCTGTGGAAATCACAGTATGTGAAGATGATGGGCAGATGCGGATTGTGTATATTAAAGCTTAGTGTTACAGGACAGTCTCCGGTCAGGGGGCTGTTTTTTTATAAAAAACCTCGAAGCCAAAACCCCACTTTGTGGGGTTATTTTGTGTTGCCCGGATCCTTGAATGTATCATGCATGGTCCTGCTTCCCTTTCCGCATACTACAGAGGCAGTACGTTCATCATCCACTAGCGTAAAGGGAGGAATCCGTAATGAGCCGCAGAAGACGGAGTATGATGTCGGAGGAGCTGAAGACGGAGCTTGCTAAGGAGCTTGGCTTTTATGACACGGTAGAGAAGGACGGCTGGGGCGGAATCCGGGCAGTTGATGCCGGTAATATGGTGAAGCGGGCGATTCAGCTGGCGGAACAGGCAGCACGGAAATCGTAATTGCTTATAGTACTGCTGATGTACCGGGTATCGCCTGCTGGCGGTACCTTTTTCATAATATAAGAATTTATATATTTTGGGCCCCCGCAAGTACCTGAGTCAGCATCCATGTAATATCCGCACTCTGTGGGGTTAATTCAACAGGAGCAGATGTATGGGTTTCGGGGTATTTTGTGGACTTCACTGCCGGTTTCTCATATAATATGTTAAGTTGTTTTTTACGGGAAAAGCTGAGGGTGGGTGAACGCCTTGAAGATGTATGAGAAAGCGCCGGCAAAAATTAATTTAATGCTGGATGTGCTGCGTAAGCGCGCTGACGGGTTTCATGAAGTAGAAATGATTATGACGATGGTCGATCTGGCTGACCGGCTGGAGCTGTCGGAGCTGAAGCGGGATTCCATTATTATCTCAAGCCAGGCCGGGTATATTCCGCTGGATGAGAAGAATCTGGCCTTTCAGGCGGCTAGACTGATTAAGGACCGCTATAATGTTAGAAGCGGTGTACATATCCACCTCGACAAAAGAATCCCGGTCGCTGCCGGCCTTGCCGGCGGCAGCAGTGACGCCGCGGCTACGCTGCGCGGCCTGAACCGGCTCTGGCGCCTCGGAATCCCGGCGCAGGAGCTGCAGGAACTGGGCGCCGAGCTGGGCTCGGATGTCCCGTTCTGCGTTACTGGAGGCACTGCCCTCGCTACGGGCAGGGGGGAGCGGCTGATGCAGATTCCGAATCCGCCGCAGTGCTGGGTCGTCCTGGCCAAGCCGCCGATCAATGTATCGACGGCTGAGGTGTACGGACGCGTACGCGCGGGCAGCATTGCTGTCCATCCGTCGGCGCTCCGCATGCAGCAGGCGATCGAAGCCGGCGATTTCGCAGCCGTCTGTGCGGGCCTCGGCAACGTGCTCGAGGATGTGACCCTGAAGCTGCACCCGGAGGTGCAGCAGCTCAAGGAAGCGATGCTGAAGCTGGGTGCAGACGGTGTGCTGATGTCAGGAAGCGGCCCGACTGTATTCGGCCTGGTATCCAAGCAGTCCAAGGTGGCCAGAATTTATAACGGGCTCCGCGGGTTTTGCAAGGAAGTCTATGCGGTGCGATCGTTGAGCTAAGTTTGGCTATAGCTGAGCTGTTACAGGAACAGGCAGCTTACAGAACCGGCTTCGCCTTTGCCGGGCAAAGGCGAGCCGGTTCTTTTTGCCAAGTGAATTGCGGGGCCGGCAGAGTGCACTCTGCCGGCATATAACCGTTCCCACTTGTATAAATCCGTACAAAAATGATATTATTCTTAATAATATTCGGTTTTGGCGAGGAGCATTCCGTGAAGAAATTAAAACGAAGCCAACGGTTGGTTGACATGACCCAATTTTTACTGGAGAAGCCGCATGATCTGCTGCCTCTGTCCACTTTTGCTGAACGTTACGGCGCAGCGAAATCATCGGTCAGTGAAGATCTGGCTATTATAAAAGAGGTATTTGAAGGTGAAGGCATGGGTGAGCTGCAGACACTGGCCGGGGCGGCAGGCGGGGTACGTTATATTCCGCGGATGCCTACGGACATGGCGCTTGCCTTCGTGAATCGTCTGTGCGGGCAGCTCGAGCAGAGCGACCGTATTCTGCCGGGCGGTTATTTGTACATGTCTGATCTGCTGGGGCTGCCGTCTCTGATGGAGCAGGCGGGCAAGATCATTGCCACCGCCTTCTACGGGGTGGAGATTGACGCCGTGATGACGGTAGAGACCAAGGGGATTCCTCTGGCCTATGCAACAGCTGCACAGCTTGGCCTGCCGGTGGTGCTGGTGCGCCGTGACCATCAGGTGACAGAGGGCTCGGCGGTGAGCATTAACTATGTGTCAGGCTCACACAAGAGCATCCATACGATGTCGCTGTCCAGACGGGCGCTGCGGGAGAAGTCGCGCGTGCTGATTGTGGATGACTTCATGAAGGCAGGCGGTACCGTGCGCGGGATGGTCGATCTGCTGGGTGAGTTCAATGCGGAAGTGGCAGGTGTAGGCGTGCTTGTGGAATCGGGAGCCGTAGAGAAGGAAGAGCGGCTGTTGCACGATTATGTATCTCTTGTAAAGCTGACGGAAGTAGATTCGAAGGTAAGGCGCATATCGGCGCATCCGGGCAATTATTTCTCTTCCTGAAGAAATCAGTCCCAGGGTTTAAAAAGCCGGGCATGATGTCGAAACCGTGAGGAATCATGAGATAACTGCACGAAACGTGTCGAAATCGATGGTTCTGCAAAAATATTCTTCTTTAGCAGGCATTTTATGGAATGAAAAAGAAGGAATTCGCTTTGCCGTGTGGAATTATACACCAAGTCTCTGATGGAAAAAGGTGGTGAACACACACATGCAAATTACGGATGTCAGACTCCGCCGCGTCAACTCTGAGGGGAGAATGAAAGCAATCGCATCCATTACAATCGATAACGAGTTTGTTGTTCATGACATTCGGGTCATCGACGGTAATAACGGGATGTTTGTTGCAATGCCCAGCAAGCGTACACCTGACGGTGAATTCCGCGATATCGCACACCCGATTTCTTCGGGAACACGCGAAAAGATTCAATCTGCGGTTCTGGCCGAGTACGAACGTGCCGCTACGGAAGAAGAAGAAGTCATTGAAGAGGGAGCATAGGCACGAAAGCCGCTGTCTCTCAAGGATTGCTGCCCTCCCGGGCGGCGTAAGGTCATGCCGTTTTTTTTAGAAGATAAGTCTTTATATGTTTCGGGGTCCCCGCAAAGCACCAGGGTCAGCCTCGAAGCCGAAAGCCCCACTTTGTGGGGGGATTTTATTGGGGTTCGAAGAAAAGGGAACCATGCCTTCATGGTTCTCTTTTCTTTTTGCCCGGAATGAGATATATTCAGTAGTGAGTTCAAGAAGTAGGAGGTTGGCATTCTTGAAAAGAATGGCTGTTGTACTTGCTGCAGGTCAAGGCAAGCGCATGAAATCTAAATTATACAAAGTGCTGCATCCCGTCTGCGGGAAACCGATGGTAGGACATGTGGTCGATACAGTCAAGGCGACCGGATGCCAGCGCACAGTAATTGTTGTCGGCCACGGTGCTGACAAGGTCAAGGCCTATGTCGGCCTGGATGCGGAATATGTGCTGCAGGAAACTCAGCTCGGTACAGGTCATGCCGTGAAGCAGGCGAAGGATCTGCTCGGCAGCGAAGAAGGAACAACCATTGTGATCTGCGGAGACACGCCGCTGGTAACGGCCGAAACACTGGAAGGGCTTATGGCACTGCATGAATCACAGAACGCTGCTGCAACTGTCCTGACAGCCGTTATGGAGCAGCCTGCCGGCTACGGCCGCATTATACGCGGTGAGGATGGCGGAGTGCTTAAGATTGTGGAGCAGAAGGACTGCACTGAAAGTGAAGCGGCGGTCAGCGAAATCAATACAGGCACTTATTGCTTTGATAATGCTAAGCTCTTTGCCGCACTGGAGAAGGTTACGAATACCAATAATCAGCAGGAATATTATTTGACTGATGTTATCGGTATACTCCGGGCACAAGGAGATACGGTTCTGGGATACCAGACCCGGGATGCTGCAGAGTCTATTGGTGTTAACGACCGGCTGGCATTGTCGGAAGCGGAAGGCTATATGCGTGAGCGCATTAACCGGGGGCATATGCTGGGCGGGGTAACTATAATCGACCCGGCTTCAACCTATATCGGAGCAGATGTTGTCATTGGAGCAGATACTGTCCTGTATCCCGGCACTGTGCTCAAGGGCAAGACAGTTATCGGTGAAGATTGTGTAATCGGACCCGCGAGCGAAATTGAAGACTGCGTGATTAAGGATGGCGCTGTAGTGAAGCAGTCCGTTCTGAATCAGGCTGAGGTCGGCGCACGGGCTTCCGTTGGGCCTTTTGCGTATTTGCGTCCCGGTGCTGTACTTGGGGAAGAAGTTAAAGTCGGCGATTTCGTGGAAATCAAGAATGCCACCATCGGTGACGGCTCCAAGGTCTCCCATTTAAGCTATGTCGGTGATGCTGAGGTCGGCAGGAATGTGAATATCGGCTGCGGCGCCATCACCGTTAACTATGATGGCTATAACAAGTCAAGAACAGAGATCGGCGATGATGCTTTTATCGGCAGCAACGTGAATCTTGTGGCTCCAGTCACTGTAGGCAAAGGCGCATTCGTTGTCGCCGGCTCCACCATTACGCGTCCGGTTTCAGAGAATGACCTGGCGATTGCCAGAGCAAGGCAGGAGAATAAGCCGGGTTATGCGGAGAAGATCCGCTCCCGCGCCAAAGCAAAGAAAGACCAATCGAGTCCATCGTAAAGCGCCTTACGCCAAAGCGCCGGACGGACTCTGCACATCCGCGCCGGCGCAATTTGGAAGTTAAATTCCGTCACGGAGGGTTTATATTTTATGACTTATTGCGATTCCAAACTAAAGATTTTCACCTGCAACTCCAATCCTAAGCTGGCCAGCCAGATTGCCGATTATATCGGGATTCCGATGGGCGAGTCCCATACGACCAGCTTCAGTGACGGAGAGATTCAGGTTAAGCTGTCGGAGAGCGTCCGGGGCTGTCATGTCTATATTGTACAGTCCACCTGCGGACCGGTTAACGACAACCTGATGGAACTTCTGGTTATGGTGGATGCCCTTAAGCGTGCGTCTGCGAAGAGCATCAATGTCGTGATTCCGTACTACGGTTATGCACGCCAGGACCGTAAAGCCCGTTCCCGTGATCCGATTACGGCCAAGCTGGTAGCCAACCTGATTGAAAAAGCAGGTGCACATCGCGTTATTACCATGGACCTTCATGCGATGCAGATTCAAGGCTTCTTCGATATTCCTGTGGATCATCTGCTGGGTGTACCGATTCTGGCCCAATACTTCCGTTCGAAGCAAATTCAGAACCCGGTTGTCGTATCTCCGGACCATGGCGGTGTTGTGCGGGCTAGAAAGCTTGCTGACTTCCTTAATGCGCCGCTGGCTATCATCGACAAGCGCCGTCCTGAGCCGAATGTCAGTGGGGTTATGAACATTATCGGTAACATTGAAGGCAAGACAGCGATTCTGATCGATGATATCATCGATACGGCAGGAACCATTGTACTGGGAGCCAACGCTCTGATGGAAGGCGGCGTGAAGGAAGTCTACGCCTGCTGTACACATCCCGTGTTGTCCGGTCCGGCGCATGAACGTCTGGAAAACTCTCCAATTAAGGAAATTATCGTGACGGATACGATTCCAATCCGCAGCAGCAATCCGACATCCAAGCTCAAAGTGCTGTCTGTAGCTCCGCTGATGGGCGAGGCTATTATTCGTGTGCATGAAGAGCTGTCAATCAGCAAGCTGTTCGAAATCGAATAAGCTGCGGGCCATATAGAAAAAGGGTTACACCTCCGCGGAGCGGAAGATGTAACCCTTGTCGGCGTGATGCGGGAGAGGGAAAGGCATCAGCTTCAGTAACCCGGGCGGGAAATGAAGGTGAACAGGCTGCGGTTGTACAATGTTCCTTGCAGCTCTACGAACCCCTCATCTACCGCTGTAATGATGCCGATGTCTATATGCACGCTTCCCCTATATACTTCAACAGGTACAGCATATTGAATATGGTACTGGAAATGGCGCTGCAGCGTTAAGATATCGCCCTGATGCGGCATAGTTTCATCACCTGTCCTCGGAGTATAAACTTATTGTACCAAAAACGGACCTCCTCTGCTGGGAGGACCGGGCGGAAAGGATAGACCCATTATGAAATGGATTGTTGGACTCGGGAATCCCGGACCGCAATACGCAAAGACCAAACACAACGTTGGCTTCATGGCACTGGATGAGCTGGCTTCCAGACACGGAATCAGCTTCAACCAGAACAAGTGCAAATCAGTTATTGGTGAGGGGAACATTGGCGGAGTCAAGACGGTATTGATCAAACCGATGACGTTCATGAACCTGTCAGGTGAGGCAGTCCGCGCTTATATGGATTATTACAAGGTTCAGCTGGAAGATATGATTGTTGTATATGATGACCTGGATACAGAGCTGGGCAAGATCAGACTGCGCTATCAGGGCAGTGCAGGCGGTCATAACGGGATCAAATCAATTATCCAGCACACCGGCACCCAGATTTTTAACCGTGTGCGGATGGGCATATCCCGCCCGGAGCCGGGATATGCCATAGTGGATTATGTATTATCTACTTTCGCCAAGAAGGACGGGCCCAAGCTGGACAGCATGATTACAGATACCTGCGATGCTGTGGAGTTTAGCCTGCAGCATACGTTTGAGCAGACTATGGCCAAATTTAACGGCTGATGTCAGGACGGGTGTTCAAGACTTTAGGCTAAAGCCATTCCCGGCGGGGCATACTGGAGGTATATACTACCTTCAGGAGGCATATAGATGGCAATAAACTATGTATGCAGGCACTGCCGGACATTCCTGGGAAGCGTTGGCAGAAGCGACATTACTGAGATGCAGCTTGGCCTGAATTCCTTGACCCCTGCGGAGCGCAGAGATATAATAGCGTATGATTCAGAAGGCGAGATTACGGTGAAGGTCACCTGCGGTTACTGCAAGCAGGCCCTGGATAACAATCCCGAGCTCAGCCTGCTGGCCAGTCCGCTTCAGTAGGTGGAAGCGCCTGTCTCTATCGTCATCCGCAAGCCTTGGCCTTATCCGCTGAGGCTTGTTTTCGATTCCAATTATAATGGGTGACAGCGGCCCGGCCGCTGTCAGCCTGTTTAGTAAGAGAGGTGCGCCTGTTGTTACAAGGTCTTATAGAAGCTTTTTCCAAGGATTCTGATTTTCAATCGGTTACCCGCGGCATTGCCGCAGGTATGAAGGAGCAGCTCGTATCAGGCTTATCCGGCTCGGCCAGACAGATTATGCTGGCTGCGCTGCATGAGGAGACAGAGCGGCCGCTCCTGATTGTCACCCATAATATGTTCTCGGCCCAGAAAATGGCTGAAGATTTGCAGGAAGCGCTTTCTCCTGACCGTGTGCTGCTGTATCCGGCTAATGAGCTGGTAGCTGCAGAGGCTGCTGTCTCCAGCCCTGAGACGCTGGCCCAGCGGATTGATGTGCTGACACGCTGTGCCCAGGGCTTCCGCGGGGTTGTAGTTGTGCCGTACTCCGGTGTCCGGCGGCTGCTTCCTGCGCCTCATGTGATGGCCGAAGCACAGCTTACGGTTACGCAGGAGAGCACTCTCTCGCTGGATGAGTTCCTGCTGTCCATGATTGAAATGGGCTATGAACGGGTGGAGCGGGTAGAGAACCGCGGTGAACTAAGCGTGCGCGGAGGGATTATCGATTTCTATCCTATGACCTCTCCACTGGCTTACCGGGTGGAGCTGTTTGATGATGAGATAGACTCCATCCGTACCTTTGATCCGGCCGACCAGCGTTCTATCGATAAGGTCCGCAGTGTGAAGATCACCCCGGCCAAGGAGATTATTGCCGACCAGCTGCGCCAGGATGCGGCTTCTACCGCAGCATCAGCCATGCTTGAACGGCAGCTGGAGAAGATGAGCGACCGTCAGGCCAAGCAGCGTCTGCGTGAAGAGATGGGCCGGGAGCTGGAAATGCTGCGCCAGGGCACTTATTTTCCGGAAATCTATAAATATATCAGCCTCTTATATCCTGAACGCTCTCATCTGTACGATTACATGTCGCCGGATACCCTGCTTGTGCTGGACGAACCGGCCAGACTGCTGGAAACCGCGAAGCAGCTGGAACGGGATGAATCCGAGTGGAATCTGCATTTGCTGCAGAACGGCAAAACGCTGCCGGATCTGCACCTCTCGGTCGAGAGCGATGTCATTATGTATCACCGTCCATTCCAGAGCCTGTTCATGTCAATTTTCCTGCGCCAGGTTCCGCATATCCAGCCGCAGAATATTCTAGGATTCATCAGCCGGGGGATGCAGGATTTCCATGGACAGATGAATGTGCTTAAGTCGGAGATGGAGCGCTGGCATAAATCGGGCGTCCAGGTCATTATGCTGGCTAACGGCGAGGAACGGATGGAACGTGTCCGCCGGGTGCTGTACGATTACGGCATCGAGGAGCCGACTATTCTTCAAGGGAACCTGGGCTCCGGATTCGAACTGCCCTCAATTCATTTGGCGGTTATTACTGAAGGTGAAATGTTCTCGCAGAAGCAGCGCAAGGCACGGAAGGTGTCCAAGGGCATCGACAATGCGGAGCGGATCAAAAGCTATACGGAACTGAAGATTGGCGATTATGTCGTCCACCAGAATCATGGTATCGGCAAGTACATGGGTATCGGCACGCTTGAGGTCAGCGGCATTCACCGTGATTATATGCATATCCTTTATGCCGGAGGCGATAAGCTGTCGGTTCCGATTGACCAGATTGACCTGATACAGAAATATGTCGGTTCGGAAGACAAGGAGCCGAAGGTATATAAGCTCGGCGGCAATGAATGGACAAGGGTGACCAGCAAGGTCCGGAGCTCGGTCCAGGATATCGCCGACGATCTGATTAAGCTCTATGCAGAACGCCAGAGTGCGCTGGGTTACGGCTTCGAGAAGGATACGCAGGAGCAGCGGGAATTTGAAGAGATGTTCCCGTATGAGGAGACCCGTGACCAGCTGCGGGCAATCGAAGAGATTAAGAAGGATATGGAGCAGAACCGGCCGATGGACCGGCTGCTGTGCGGAGATGTGGGCTACGGCAAGACAGAGGTGGCCATCCGCGCCGCCTTCAAATCAGCCATAGAAGGCAAACAGGTAGCGGTGCTGGTGCCAACGACGATCCTGGCGCAGCAGCACTATGAAACCTTCCGTGAGCGGTTTGCTAATTATCCGCTGAATATTCAGGTGCTCAGCCGTTTCCGCAGCCGCAAGGAGCAGAATGAGACGATTAAGGGAGTCCGTCAGGGCACGGTAGATGTAGTTATCGGCACCCATCGCCTATTGTCCCAGGATATGGTGTTCAAGGATCTTGGCCTGTTAATTGTTGATGAAGAACAGCGGTTCGGCGTGACCCACAAGGAGAAGCTGAAGAAGCTGAAGACCAATGTCGATGTGCTGACCCTGACCGCAACGCCTATTCCCCGTACGCTGCATATGTCAATGCTCGGGGTGCGGGATTTGTCAGTTATTGAGACACCGCCGGAGAACCGCTTTCCCGTGCAGACGTATGTCGTAGAGCATAGCCAGACCCTTACCCGGGAGGCTGTAGAACGTGAGCTTGCCCGCGGAGGCCAGGTGTATTATCTCTACAACCGCGTTCAGGGCATTCAGGAAATGGCGGCGCAAATCTCTATGCTGGTGCCGGAGGCACGGGTAGGGATCGGCCATGGGCAGATGTCTGAGTCGGAGCTGGAGAAGACCATTCTCGACTTCCTGGACGGGGAGTATGATGTGCTGGTCAGCACGAGTATCATCGAGACAGGGGTCGATATTCCGAACGTCAACACACTTATTGTGCATGATGCTGATAAAATGGGGCTGTCACAGCTCTACCAGCTGCGCGGGCGTGTAGGCCGTTCCAACCGGATTGCTTATGCCTATTTCACCTACCAGCGGGATAAAGTCCTGACTGAGGTCGCCGAGAAGCGCCTCCAGTCGATTAAAGAATTCACCGAGCTTGGCTCAGGCTTCAAAATCGCCATGCGCGATCTCTCCATCCGCGGAGCGGGTAACCTGCTCGGTGCGGAGCAGCACGGCTTCATTGCCTCGGTCGGCTTCGATCTGTACTCGCAGATGCTGGCGGAGGAAATCCGTAAGCGTAAGGTCACCGTGCTTGGCGAGGAAGACACTTCGCTGAAGCAGGGGAATACGGTCATTGATTTGTCGATTGACGCGTATCTCCCGTCCGAGTATATTTACGACAGCATCCAGAAAATTGAAATCTATAAAAAAGTGGCTGCGGTCGCTGCATTAGAGGATGCGTCCGAGCTTGAGGATGAGCTGCTTGACCGGTTCGGCGAGCTGCCGGAGTCGGTCATCAACCTGCTCTCTGTAGCCCGGCTGAAGGTATATGGTAAGCTATACGGTATGGAGTCCATGGTCCGGCGCGGTGATGAGGTCTCGCTGAATTTCCATGAGGGAAGCATCAGTGCCTTTGATACCGCTAAGCTGGCCAAGGTTGGAATTAGCTTCGAAAGACGTGTACAATTTGATAAAGATGCCAAAGGGGCCATCCGTATCAAATCTAAGGATCTGGATGACAAAGCGCTGCTTGATCTGCTGGAACAATTTCTGGCTGCAGCCAAAGAGTCTTTAAAATCGAAGGGAGAATTACACAATGTCGTTAAATAAAAAATCCTGGAAACTGCTGCTGGTCTCGCTGGCTGCAGCCGTTTCCTTCTCTATGCTGTCTGCCTGCAGCAGCAACAACAGCAGCTCTGCGGATGTAGCCACGTATAAGGGCGGAACAATTACGGAGAAGGAATTTGATCTGGATACACGGGTGATGAAATTCCTCTCCCCGCAGCAAGCCGCATATCTGGAGATTGATGCCTTCAAGGAGTCGATTCTGAAGCAGGAAGTGGCCTTCGAATATCTGGCCGGCCAGGCAACAGATGAAGCAAAGAAGGAAGCGGAGAAAGAAACCGATACGCAAATTGAATCCATCAAGTCCACGCTTGGTGATTCCTATAAAAGCTCACTGAAGGAACAGGATCTGTCTGAGAAGGATCTCCGTTCTTATATGCTTCGCGTGCTTACCGTATATCAGGACATGCTGCTCAAGGTAACCGATGATCAGGTAAAATCAGAGTATGAGACCATTAAGGCTGACTTTACCGTGGCCTCCCTGCGTCATGTGCTGATTGGCCTGACAGACAGCGAAGGCAAGGAGCGTACGGATGAGGATGCCCTGAAGCTTGCCAATGAAGTGAAGGCCAAGCTGGACGGCGGTGCGGACTTTGCCGCCATCGTTAAGGAATATTCCGATGATACAGCATCCAAGGAAACCGGCGGCGAATACAAAGATAAAGCCCTGTCCACCTATGTAGAAGAGTTCAAGAACGCAGCCCAGACGCTGCCGCTGAACACAATCAGTGATCCGATTAAAAGCAGCTACGGGTACCACGTAATGAAGGTGGAGTCGCGCAAAGAGACTACCTTCGACACGCTGACGGCTGAACAGCTGCAATCCGTTAAGAGCTCTGCGGCTTCCCGGAGCCTGGAGAACTTCCTTGATAAGGAATTGGACAGTCTGAATATTGTAATCAATCTGCCTAAGAGCACCACTGCACCTGAAGCTACAACAGCACCTGAAGCTACACCTGCGGCAAGTGCTGAAGCGCCGGCTGCTACAGATGCTGGCAAGTAAATAACGGTTGGGACAAGCCGCCTGATGCGTAAGCATCATGGCGGCTTTTTGCTGCCGCTCGGGACTAGGGGCGGGTTACGGTAATCCTTGCAGACCGTGTAAGGTATAGAAATGCCAAATTAAGAACATAACTGGATTGATGCCGGCTGAACTATTCTGATTTTGCCTGAACTATTTTAAGCAGGCTGGCGGATGTATAAGGAACTGGGAAGAGATGAATACTATGGTCAGATATTACGATAAATCACTGGGATTAACCATTCCCATAATGGACAGTAGTTGGACCATACTTCTTAAGAAAGCGGGGCAACATGTGAAATGAAAGCTACTGGAATTGTACGCCGTATTGATGACCTTGGACGAGTTGTTATCCCTAAAGAGATCAGACGCACCTTGCGAATCCGTGAGGGCGACCCTTTGGAAATCTTTGTCGACCGTGACGGTGAAGTTATACTGAAAAAGTATTCCCCGATTGGTGAACTCGGCGATTTCGCTAAAGAATACGCCGAATCGCTGTTTGAAGGAACTGGGCATATTACCATGATTACAGACAGGGACACCTTCATTGCCCTTGCCGGCGGATCGAAGAAGGATTATCTGGAAAAGCCGGTAGGGATGCTGCTGGAGAAGGTAATGGAGAACCGGAAAACAGCACTTGAGACGAGTGGCGGCAGCTATGATATCGGCAAAGAGCACACTGAGCTGTTATCCAGTTATGTAGCCGCACCGATCATCTCCGGAGGAGATCCTATCGGCTGCGTAGTCCTGCTGAATAAGGATGATTCGGTAAAAATGGGTCAGATGGAAGTCAAGATGGCCGAAACGGCCGCTGCTTTCCTGGGCAAACAAATGGAGCAATAGCAGCAGTTGCTGCAAGAAGCCCCGCTTTTTCTTTGGAGGATACCGCCAGAGAAAGCGGGGCTTTGTTATGTAATGGGACGGTTTAACGGTGACAGCGGCGCGGCTATTTCCCCTTCCCTGCGTCTTTGCGCTATAATAAAGAAATTGATTATATTAAGATGAGCTTAGGAATGAAGTGTTGCATGTAACATTCTTAAGCTCACGTTCTATATTATGGCAGTCACGCTGTAGAAGCAGGTATATCATGAAGTTAAACACTGAAGGCTCTAAGCTGCTGCAGGGGGCATTTATCCTTAGTGCAGCAGCGATATTCTCCAAGCTGATTGGCACGCTGCAAAAGATTCCGCTGCAGAATCTCGGCGGCGATGCGGCATTCGGCATCTACAATACAGTCTACCCGCTGTATACGATACTGGTGACGGTGGCGATGCTGGGACTGCCTGCGGCGATCTCGCGGTTCGTGGCAGAAGCTGCGGCAGCCCGGGATGTACAGAAGGGACAGCAGGTGCTGCGGCTGTCTGCGGGCATTACAGCGCTCAGCGGCCTGCTGCTCGGTGTTCTGGTCTACACCGGTGCTCCATTCATAGCGGTATGGGTCGGCAGCTCCCATGTCACTCCCGCGCTGCGCAGCAGCGCCTGGGGGCTGGCAGTCGTGCCGCTGATGGCAGCACTGCGCGGGTACTTCCAGGGGCTGCATAATATGATGCCGACGGCGGTGTCCCAGGTGGTGGAGCAGTCAGTACGCGTAGCCGTGATGATTGCGCTGCTGCTGTATTTGACCGCCGGCGGTGCAGATCCCGCCGGCATTGCTGCAGGCGCGCTGCTTGGTCCGGCCGGAGGCGGTTTGGCCGGGCTGCTGGTCATGCTGCTGTACTGGCGCAGCCACCGGCGGAGCGGGCTGCCGGATCCCGGAATTATGGATTCAGCCAGGGGACTAGCTGCCTCTCCGGGGGCAGGCACGGAGCGCGGCGTGAATGCCCGCCGGCTGCTGGCTTACGGGCTTCCGGTCATGCTGGGCGCGCTGGCAGTGCCGCTGATCGGCCTTGTGGATGTGTTCACGGTTCCCCGCCTGCTGGCGGGAAGCGGCAGCAGCGGGACAGCGGCAATGGCCCAGTTCGGCATCTACAACCGCGGGCTGCCGCTGGTGCAGATCGTAACGATGCTGGCGACCTCGCTTTCTGTTGTATTCATTCCGGCGCTGGCCGAGGCGAAGTACCAGCGGGACGACGCCTTGATCCGCACACGCATCACGCTGTCGCTGCGCTGGTTCTGGCTGCTCGGACTGGCCGCGTCCGTAGGCCTGGCTGTGCTGGCAGAGCCGGTCAACACGGCTCTGTACGGGGACGCCGCCGGCAGCGGCGCGATGACCTGGCTGGCCTTCACCGCCGCCGGCGGCACGGTCAGCATCATCTCGGCTGCGCTGCTGCAGGGCCTTGGCGCCGTGCGCGCGCCGGCGCTGAGCCTCCTGGCCGCCGCTGCGCTTAAGGCGGCCCTGAACCTGCTGCTGGTCCCGCAGCAGGGCATTACCGGTGCGGCCATCGCCGGCGTGGCCGCACATCTCTTCGCAGCAGCGCTGAACGTGCTGCTGCTGTACCGGCAGGGCTATCTGCGGCTGCGCTTCGCAGATGCCCTGCTGAAGCCCGCGGCGCTGCTCGCGGGCCTCGGGCTGGCCGCCGCGGCGGTGAGCCTCGCGGCGGCCAAAGCGGCGGACGCGGCCGGCTTCGGCGGCGGGCGGACCGCTGCCCTGGCGCAGAGCCTGCTCGGCGTGCTCGCAGGCTGCGCCGTCTTCGCACTCGGCGCAGTGGCGCTGCGGCTGCTCAGCGAGGAAGAGCTGCGCCAGCTTCCGGGCTTCGGCCCGCGGCTGGCAGACAAGCTGAAGAAGCTGGGCCTGTTCCCTTAAGCTATTAATACGTGAACCAAGTACATAGAGCGGCCGCCTGTACCAGCAGTGAGCGGCCGCCCCGAAGGAGTGGACAGGCATGAGTGCAACATTAACGGTAGTCGGTCTGGGCTCCGGTAATCCGGACCGGCTGACGCTGGGTATCATCAAGAAACTGCAGGCGGCCTCTGCCGTATATATACGGACTGCAGAGCATCCTGTCATGGCTGCACTGGCGGAGCTTGCGATTTCCTCCAGGTCTTTCGACAGCCTGTACGAATCCAAGGATTCTTTCCCTGAGGTCTACGAAGCGATTACAGCGGGCCTGATTGCGGAGGCTAAGGCCGCCTCGTCAGGCACGGAGATTGTATATGCGGTACCGGGGCATCCGATGGTGGCGGAGTCCGCGGTCTCTCTGCTGCGGCAGCGCTGCCCGGAGGAGGGGATTGAGCTGAATATTCTCGGCGGTGAAAGCTTCCTCGATGAGGCCTTCGTCCGCCTTGGCTTCGATCCGATTGAGGGCTTCCAGCTGCTGGATGCTTCCGGCATCCGTGCTTCCCAGCTGCAGCCGGAGCTGCATACGCTGATTGGACAGGTCTACGACACCTTCACCGCCTCGGAGACCAAGCTTTGTCTGATGGAGCTGTATCCGCCGGAGTATGAAGTCGTTGTCGGCCACGCGCTTGGGGTAGAGGGGGAGGAGCAGATTCTCCGTATACCGCTGTATGAGCTGGACCGCCAGGACGGCTACGGGAACCTGTCACTGGTATACGTCCCGCTCAACCGGGCGGAGGATGCGCGCAAGCGCACCTTTGCCCGGCTGCATGAGATTGTCGATATTCTGCGGAGCCCGGGGGGCTGTCCGTGGGATAGGGAGCAGACGCATGAGTCGCTGCGCAAGAACCTGATCGAAGAGACTTATGAGGTGCTGGAAACGATTGATGAGGATGATCCCGATCATATGAAGGAGGAGCTGGGTGATCTGCTGCTGCAGATTATGCTGCATGCCCAGATGGAAGAGGAGCTCGGCACCTTCAGCGTGTATGATGTGATTGAGGGGCTGAACGAGAAGCTGATCTTCCGCCACCCGCATGTATTCGGTGACCGGTCTGCCGGAAATGCCGAGGAGGCGCTGCAGAACTGGGACGGAATGAAGGCTGAAGAGAAGCGGCGCAAGGGCGTGAAGCCTGAAAGCCTGTCCGCGCTCAGCGGGGTTCCCCGCGATCTGCCGGCGCTGATGAAGGCCTACAAGCTGCAGAAAAAAGCCTCCAAGGTCGGATTCGACTGGGACAATACCAAGGATGTGCTGGCCAAAATCCGTGAGGAGGTTGACGAGCTGCAGGAAGCCATTGACAGCGGGCTGTCCCCGGAGGAGCAGATGCTGGAGCTTGGGGACCTGTTGTTCGCGGCAACCAATATAGCCCGTTTCATCGGCGCAGATCCGGAGGAAGCACTGACCCGCACCAACCGCAAATTTGTCAGCCGGTTCCAGTATATTGAGCAGCGCCTGCTCGAGCGGGGTACCAGCGTTCAGGACAGCAGTCTGGAAGAGATGGAGGGCCTCTGGCAGGAAGCCAAGGCAGAGGAGCGGAAGTAATAGAAAGATTCATATAGCGGCTGAATGCGTAGTGTAACTCTTCCGTATCCGCACCGTATATAGCACCGCAGAAACGGCAATGCTGACAATATAGCCATAAGCTCTCTGATTTGAAGTGCAAAGAGAGGTTTATAATGTTATAGTGCTATAAGCCCCTGATATTCCGTCAGATGTTACTTTTTCAAAAAAATCGGCGGATACCGGCAGGATTTGGGGGCAGCATCAAGAATATGATAAAGACGAAATGACGATTTGTGGCATGATTTGCCAGCAAAGCCGATTTTCATTTATTTTTTGTATCCTGGGAGGAACTTTAAATTATGAACAAGACAGATCTGGTAAACAACATTTCCGAGAAAAGCGGACTATCCAAAAAAGATGTAGAAACTGTACTGAACGGGGTTCTGGGCGAAATTACAGAAGCTCTGGCAAGCGGAGATAAAGTACAGCTGATCGGCTTCGGTACTTTTGAAACCCGCAAACGTTCCGGCCGCACCGGCCGTAACCCGCAATCGGGCACACCTATTGAAATTCCTGAGTCCACTGTACCGGCCTTCAAGGCAGGTAACAAGCTTAAAGAAGCCGTTAACTAATGCGTCTGGATAAATTCCTGAAGGTCTCCCGTCTGATCAAACGCCGCACAGTGGCCAAGGATGTGTCCGAGCAAGGCCGGGTACTGATCAACGGACGGGAAGCCAAACCGAGCAGCACGGTAAAGATCGGTGACGAGATTACCGTTCAATTCGGGCAAAAGCTTGTGACCGTCAGAATTGAAAAGCTGGTGGAAACCACCCGTAAGGATGAAGCAGCCGGAATGTATTCGCTGCTCCGTGAAGAGCCTGTTGTGAAGAGCACCGGACTCGACTGGTAGGCAGCAGATCTTTTGGCATCAGACAGTAACAGAAAGCGCAGTCTCACTCCGGTGGGGCTGCGCTTTTTACATACAGGAATTAATAAAAATTAAGAAAGCTCTGACAAGAGCAACCTGTTCTATCGCCTGTCCTTCGATCATAGAGTAGAAGCATGAAGGAGGGGTACATGCTATGATCGAACCAGCCAAAGTCAATAAACAGCATGATCTGCATATGCACAGCCGCAAGCAGCTTGAACTGACCGGCGTGCAGAATGTGGAGAGCTTTGACAGCGAAGAGTTTCTGCTCCGTACGGAACTCGGCCATCTCACCATCCGCGGCAATCATTTACATATCAAAAACTTAAGCCTGGAGAATGGTTTGCTGTCACTTGAGGGCAATGTGCATTCCCTGATTTATCTTGATCCCGGTACGCAGGGCAAAAATAAAGGAATTCTCCGCAAGCTGTTTAAATGAATCCTGCAGTCCAGTGGACCACCCTGTTCTATATGATACTGGCCGGCGTGGCCATGGGACTGGCCTATGACAGCTACCGGGTGCTGTCGCTGAAGCTGAGCTTTCCCAAATGGCTGAATGCGCTGCTGGATCTGCTGTATTGGATCGGATCTGCCCTGTTTGTCTTTCGCATGCTTTATGCCGGAAATCAGGGACAATTGAGGTTTTATGTCTTTCTGGGACTCTTTCTAGGCGTATGGATCTATTTTTTGATCTTCAGTGTTACGGTCCGGCGATTTGTGGTAATGTTAATTCAGTCGGTTCAGTATACGTGCAGGCTGCTGTGGAGATTCATGGAGATCGTGATCGGCTGGCCGCTCCGCTGGCTCTGGCGCCTCTTTAAGGGGACGCTGCTGCTGCTCGGCCGGGTCCTGCTCTTTATTCTGAAGCTGCTTCTGCGTCTAACCAAGCCAATCTGGGTACTTCCTGTAAAGTGGATCTCACCGTATTATTACCGGCTCTGTCAAAGCGCCTGGATCGTGAGAATCACCGGATGGATATCAGGGCGGCGGAAACGCTGATCTTGAACTGGGGGTAGGCTTCGATGAACAGATTCTCTGCGGAAGAGAAGAGTACTAACAACAAAGCTGTAGCCGCTGGCGCGAAGCGGAGAAGATTGATCTGGTTTCTTGTAGTAGGCTTATTCTTCGGCTGGGCCGGATATACTTTCTTTGCCCAGAGCGCGGCAATCGCTGAGAAGAGCGAACAGCTTGCCAAGAAGAAGGAGAGCAACGAGAGCGTCACTGCCTCGCTTAATCAGCTGAAATATGAAGTCTCGCGGCTGAATGACGATGAGTATATCGGACAATTGGCGCGTAAATGGTATAATATGTATCCGGAGGGCGAACTGCCTATCCGGACGGAGCAAACAGAGCAATAAAAGCAGGTTAAAAGAGGCTTTCACTCTGTTGCCTTGCTTTGTTCTTTACTGTATAATCAAATCACCGCAGACAGGATGGACTTAATATTCGTCTGTATATTTTTAAGGGAGGATCATTTTATTCTATGGCAATTGAAGTGGGCACCAAGTTAGAGGGCAAGGTGACAGGCATCACGCATTTCGGAGCATTTGTGGATCTGTCAGGAGGTGTCACAGGTCTCGTTCACATCTCGGAGATCGCCGATAACTACGTCAAGGATGTTAACGATCATTTGAAGATTGCGGATGTAGTAACCGTCAAGGTGATCAATGTTGACAAGGACGGCAAGATCGGACTTTCCATTAAGCAGGCCGTTGATAAGCCGGCATCGGAAGTACGTCCCCCCAGAGCTCCAAGACCTGAACGTCCAAGCGGTGGAGACCGTTTCGGCGGTGGTGGCGGCAGTGGCGGAGGCGGCGGTGGATTCAATCGTGAACGGGGTGGGCGTCCATTCAAGCCTGCAGCCGGTAAACCTTCATTCGAGGATAAAATGTCACGCTTCCTGAAAGATAGCGAAGAACGGATATCTTCGATCAAGAAGAACACAGAAGGAAAGCGCGGCGGCCGTGGAGCCAAGCGCGTATAATCTGAGTTTGCACATCATAAATAACCGCCAGGGGCGTTACGCCCTTCGCGGTTTTTTTGTAAATATAAGACTTGAGCTAAAGCCCCATTATGCGGGGCTTTTTTGTTTTTCCATGCAGTATTACCGGCGGACTTGAACTGGCGCCGCTATTTTTTGTCGGCCCGTAATAAATTGCCGACAGCATCCAAGGCATTCTCACATAACTTTAGGGCAATCGCTGACGAATGCACGCACGGCCTGCGGCAGCGCTCCGCAGCTTTATAAGCCCTGTAAGGGAGCAATCTTTTGCCCCGCAAGGATTTCTGCCGCTTTTCCGCAAAATGTCGGGACAGGCTTTTTTGTCGGAATATTTTTACAGCCCGCTCTCTGTTTCTGACAAACTTTCATAAGATCCCCGCTATATAATGAGAACCATAAATTCTTAAACGGGTGGTGCAGAGGAATGAGTAAAAGCAATGTGGTCAATTTGCCGGAGTGGACAAGAGCAGGAAGCAATGACAAGAGCCAGAGGGAAGCTGTAGGGGCACGCTTGAAGGCGTGGGGCATGAAGCAGCCGGCAGTTCAGTTCATAGCTGTTAAGAAATGGATGCTCCTGCTGAGTCTTATGGGCTTTTTACTGGGCCGTGCCATGATATTGGACGAGCTGACTCCTTTTGCAGCCGCATACTTTGCCGTCATTGTATTTATGCGCCGTGACTCTGTTTTGCCTGTAGCGGCAGCAATTCTGCTGGGCAGTCTCTTCACACCGTTTCCCGGGGCGATTGTAGTTGCAGCCGAATTAATTATCTTTTACCTGATTTATAAAGGGCTGGAGAGCTTCCAGCGGGTGGATCTCTCCTATGCGCCGTTAATGGTCTTTGTTTCTTCTTTTATGGTCGGATTGTTCCAGATCGTGATTGGGCCTTCCCTGGCCTGGTACCCCCTGATGATGGCGACGATTGATGCAATGCTAGGATTTGTGCTGACGCTTGTATTTCTGCAGGCGCTTCCTTTATTCACCTTTAAGCAGAAAAGCAGGGCGCTCCGCAATGAGGAGATCCTTTGCCTCATTATTTTGCTGGCCTCGGTCATGACCGGTCTGGTCGGCTGGACGGCAGGCGGGCTCTCCCTTGAGCATATCCTGTCCAGGTTCCTGATTCTGCTCTTTGCGCTGGCGGGGGGCGCTCCGCTCGGGGCTGCTGTAGGTGTGGTCACCGGCCTGATTCTCAGTCTGGCGGATATCGGCGCCATCTATCAGATGAGCCTGCTGGCCTTCTCCGGCATGCTGGCGGGCATGATGCAGTCCGGGCGCAAGGGGGCGGTATCAATCGGGATGCTGCTGGGTTCAACTATACTTTCTGTATATTTCATGGGTCCGGGTGATGTGATGAACTCAACCTGGGAGACCTGTGCAGCGGTAGTGTTGTTTCTTCTAACACCTAAGGGCATTATCTCTGCCATTGCCAAATATGTGCCGGGTACGCCCGACCACAGCCGCTCTCAACATGAATATGCCCGCAGAGTGCGGGATATTACAGCTGACCGGGTAACCCAGTTCTCCCAGGTATTCCAGCAGCTCTCGAGCAGCTTTGGACAAATCCCCCGTGCCGGGGAAGCAGGTAAAAGCGACCGTGAGATGCAGGATTTCATGAATACGGTAACTGAAGGGGCTTGTGCCGGGTGCATCCGGCGTACCCACTGCTGGGATGCCAAGTTCTATCAGACCTACCGGTATATGACCGATATGATGACTACGGTGGAGGAATGCCCGGAGATTACCGCTGCCCAGCTGCCCCCGGAATGGAACCGGATCTGCGGCAGGACGAGCGAAATGCTGGAGGTTGTAAAGGGGCAGTACGAACTCTATCAGCATGATATGCGCTGGAAACGGCAAATATACGACAGCCGGCAATTTGTTGCCGAGCAGCTGTCCGGTGTCTCACAGGTCATGGAGGATCTGGCGAAGGAAATTAAACGGGAAGGCCAGGCGATGTACCGTCAGGAGGCCCAGATCCGCGAGGCGCTGGAGAAGCTGGGCCTGTCCATACACAGCATTGAGATTCTGAGCCTTGACCCCGGACGGGTGGAAATTGAAGTGGTGCATGCCTATACACGGGGCTTCGACGAGTGCCGCAAAATGATTGCCCCGCTGCTCTCGGATATTCTGGAGGAGAATATTGCCGTGGTAAGCGAGACTGCGGTGCACCCGCGTGAGGGCTTGTCGATGGTGACCTTCGGTTCGGCTAAAGCCTACGAGATCAACACCGGTGTAGCTGGCGCTGCCAAAGGCGGCGACCTGCTGTCCGGTGACAGCCATAGCACAGTGGAGCTCGGGAACGGCACCTTTGCCGTATCTATCAGTGATGGAATGGGCAACGGCGAGCGGGCCCGGATGGAGAGCAGTGCTGCGCTGTCCATGCTCGAGAAGCTGCTGCAGTCAGGAATGGATGAGAAGCTGGCGGTTAAATCCGTCAATTCGATTCTGCTTCTGCGTTCGCCGGATGAATTCTATGCCACCGTGGATATGGCGCTGATTGACCAGTATTCTGCCCAGACCATCTTTATGAAAATCGCCTCCGCCCCCAGCTTCATCCGGCGGGGCAGCGAGGTGATACCGGTCACTGCCAGCAATCTGCCGATTGGCATCATTAAAGATATCGAGGTGGATCTGGTTACGATGCAGCTCCGCCCGGGAGATATTCTAATAATGATGACCGATGGTATTTACGATGCGCCCGGATATGCCGTTAATAAGGAGATATGGATGAAGCGTCTGATCCAGGAGCTGGAAGGCGACGATCCGCAGGATATGGCCGACAGCCTGCTGGATAAGGTAATCCGCTATCAGGGTAATGAGATTCATGATGATATGACTATTGTTGTCAGCCGAGTCGATCACTATCATCCTGAATGGTCGAGTCTGCATATGTCCGGAGTGGGTCGGATGGAGCGGCCGCGTACAGTTAGTTAGGTAACCTATCATTTACCTGACACTGGTCTTTTCTTTATCTTCTATATAAGAGAGTAATGAACGACAGCGGCCGCAAGCCCAAAAGTTCCCGCAGTGACTGTTTGAAATCTCTCTACCTTGGATATGCTAGTACTAGATAAGACAAGGGGGGAGTGAACGGATATGAAACAGATTCTGCTCATTACTGACGGCTGTTCGAATGTGGGGGAAAGTCCGGTGCTGGCCGCGGCGCATGCCCGGCAGGAGGGCATCACGGTGAATGTCGTCGGCGTAGTGGATTATGGAACCATCGGGGAGCTGGGCAGCCGGGAGATCGCTGATATTGCCAAGGCGGGAGGCGGACTCAGCCGGATTGTCGGCACGCCGCAGCTGGCGCAGACGATTCAGATGATGACGCGCAAGACGGTGGTTCAGACGATTCAGCAGGCGGTTAATAAAGAGGTACACAAAATTCTCGGCGATGGGTCGCTTGCTGAGCTGCCGCCTGCGCAGCGCTCGCAGATCGTTACCGTTGTTGATGAACTCACGGAGACATCGCCGCTGCGCATTGCACTCTTAATTGATGCAAGTGCAAGCATGAAGCCTAAGCTGGGTGCGGTGGAGGATGCCATCCGTGATCTGGCGCTCAGCCTGGAGGCGCGGGAAGGGAAGAGTGAGCTTGCCGTATTCCATTTTCCCGGACGTTCAAGTAGCGAGGATGCGATGCTTGATATGGACTGGACCCGGAATGTGTCGGAGGTCCGCTCGCTCTTTTCCAAATTGAAGATGCGCGGGGCTACGCCGACCGGACCGGCTATTTTCAAGGTGCTGGAACATTATCGTTATGATAAACTGGATGAACATCGTGAATATGCTAGAGCTGGGGATGAAGAGGCAAGAGAAGGGATGATTGGTGGGTATGTCGTCTAATCCACCCTATCCGGCAGGCACCGTAATTACCGGCAAATGGCGGGGGAACCGTTATGTCGTAGAGCGGATGCTGGGAAAAGGGGCAAACGGAACCGTATATCTGGTGGAGCGGGAAGGACGGCGGGAGCGCTATGCGCTCAAGATCGGATACGATACGCTGGAGCTGCAATCGGAGATCAACGTGCTGACCTCCCTGCAATCCTGCCGCAAGCGCAGTGAATACCGGGCCCGCAAAGAGTCTCCGCTATCCTCATACCTGCTGGAATCGGATGATTTCAAGGACGGTGAACATACGCCATTCTATGTGATGCGCTATGTGGAGGGGAAGCCGCTGCATCATTTCCTCTCGCAGAATGGCGCATCCTGGCTGGGGTTAGTGGGCATGAGAATTCTGGAGAAGCTGCAGACCCTGCATGAGTGCGGTTTTGTTTTTGGCGATTTGAAGCCGGAGAATGTTATGGTATCGGCCTACGGGGAAGCTGAACTGATTGATTACGGCGGTGCAAGTCCCAAGGGACGCAGCGTTAAGCAGTTCACCGAATGGCATGACCGCGGATTCTGGAATGCAGGCAGCCGGATGGGGGACGAGAGCTATGATCTGTTTGCTTTTGCCGTATTATGCCTGCGTCTCTTGAATGAAGAAGGGCTGAAATCCGCTGCACAGCAGCTGCCCCAGACCAGAAGTGTAGAAGAGCTGATCCGGCTGGCCAGGAATCTGCCCGACAAGAAACTGTCCTCCTGGCTGTGTCTGGCGCTTAAAGGCGGCTTTCCCGGTTCCGCACAGGCAGCGGAGGCCTGGAGCGTTCATATTTACAGGACCCGCAACAAGGGACAAGAGACAATGGCAACACCGCGCTGGCTGAAAAATGCATTTGCGGTATCGCTCTTTTTGCTTGCTTTTACAATTTACTGGGTATTCCGTTTTTGATCATATACATAATCACTGGACAATTGAATGCCGGAGCAGGGGATGCATGCGGTTGATTGCAAGAAAGGACGCCGTACTATGGAGCGTATGAAAGAACTGGTTGAATCCGTAATGGAGGCCGCGGCCGAGCATGAGCTGTGGTCACCCCACGACACCATTGTAGTCGCAGTTTCCGGGGGGCCGGACTCTGTGGCTCTTTTGCGTATTCTGCGCGAGATCGCTTTGACCCGGATGCCGTTAAGTTTGATTTGTGCTCATGTGAATCATGGCTTCAGAGCGGAATCGGCTGCTGAGGCAGAGTTTGTCCGGAGCCTGGCTGCTGAGCTGGATATCCCTTTCGCGCTTGCCGAGTTCGACATCCCTTCCATTGTGAAGGAGCGGGGGCTTGGCCCGGAGGGGGCTGCGCGGGAGAAGCGTTATGAGTTTCTGATTGAAACGGCACACCGCTACAATGCGCGTTCAGTTGCACTGGCTCATCATGCCGATGATCAGGCGGAGACGGTGCTGATGCGGCTGCTGCGCGGAAGCGGGCCTTCGGGACTTGCGGGAATGCGCTGGAAACGGACTGAAAAAAAGGTGGAACTGATCCGTCCCTTCCTGCGTATTAACAAAACAGCTCTTGTCGGCTTATGCCAAAGCGAGGGGTTTGCTTACGCAGAGGATGCGACGAATCTGTTGACCCACTACAAGCGTAATGCCGTCAGGCTTGAAGTGCTGCCAATGCTGGAACAGCATAACCCGCGGGTGAAGCAATCCCTCCTGCAGCTGTCTGAAATAGCTGGTGCGGAAGATGAATATATGGAGGCGAATGCGGCAAAATGCTTTGATGAGCTTGTTTTCACAGGGCATGGAAAATACACCTTGAATAGAGCTTCATTTGCGGCTATACCGTCCGCTTTACAACGGCGTTTGATTAAACTAATATTAAATTATCTGTCGGCGGACTCACCGGCCATGGATTTTTCCAAGATTGAGGCTATACGCCGGGGAACACTACAGGAACACCCCACCGTATGGACTTTAGACCTTGGCGGCGGCTATGTCTGCACCCGGCAATATGATACCATTCTTTTCTCGCTTAGGCCCTTGCTCCGGCAGGTAAGCTATACATACCCGCTGTCTTTGTCTCATCCCCGGATTAAGCTTACGGAGATAGGAAAGGTTATGACGATGAAGGTGCTGGAGAGAGAAGAATTAAATGCACAGGAGGAGGACTCCGGGAAGATGTCGGCCTGGTTTGACAGCGATGAGCTTGTCTTACCACTGACCATCCGTTCCCGATTGCCTGGAGATACCATAAGGGTTATGGGATTAAACGGAAGCAAAAAGGTAAAAGATATTTACATTGATGACAAAATACCTTCTTCCGAACGCTCCGTGATTCCCCTCGTTTGTGATGGTTTGGGCAATATCATCTGGATTCCGGGCGTAAGACGCTCGATGCATGCCGCAGTAGGGCGGCAGACGGCCTCGGTTCTGTACTTGTCCATGGAAGACATGGCACAGGGCGAAGAAGCGTAATGGTCGAAGTAAGTCTTTCATAGTATAACTTAGGAGGTTCGCAAGTTGCAGAACGATATTCAAGAAATCTTGATCAGCGAAGAAGAAATCCAACAAAGAATCAGGGAGCTTGGCGCCCAGCTGAGCAAGGAATATGCAGGCCGCACACCTTTAGTCATTTGTGTACTCAAAGGTGCGTTTATTTTTATGGCGGATCTGGTTAAAGTGATTACAGTACCTGTTGAGATGGACTTTATGGCGGTATCCAGCTACGGCGGTACGACCAAATCATCCGGTGTAGTCAAAATCATCAAGGACCTGGATACCTCGGTTGAAGGCCGTGATGTTCTGATTGTAGAGGACATTATCGACAGCGGTCTTACCCTTAGCTATCTGATTGACATGCTGCAGGGCCGTAATGCGAAGTCCGTCTCGGTAGTTACCCTGTTCGATAAGCCGTCAGGCCGTGCTGTGAATCTTGAAGCTGAATATACCGGCTTTGTAATTCCTGATGCATTCCTGGTGGGCTATGGACTGGACTATGCAGAATTATATCGGAACCTCCCTTACGTAGGTGTACTGAAGCCTGAGATTTATTCCAATTGAACTAATCGACAGCCTTAGATCCACGGATCACTTTTCTGGATTTCCTGACAATTTGAGGAGTCCGGTCAGGCTATGGTACAATAACTTGAGCGTTGTGAGAGGAGGTTGGGGATGAATCGGTTCATCCGGAATTCTGGTTTTTATTTGATTTTATTTTTAGTCGTGGTGGGCATTGTCCAGTTCGTAAGCAATGGAAATGATTCCGCCGATTTCCCTAGATATGATGAGTTGCGTCAGGAAATCAAGACCAATAATGTGAAGAGCATGACGGTTCAGTTTGAGGGTAATGCATTCCTGGTTACCGGGGAATATAGAGAAATCCCGTCCGGTAGTGATTCCAAAACGAAAAATTTCTCTACTTTTGTTCCTCCGACAGATCAGGCCCTTAATGAACTTATAGCTGCCAGTGAAGTTAATGGCGTCGAGCTGAGCCAGAAGAAAATGGAAGGCGACAGCATCTGGCTGACATTCCTGTCTTCCATCATTCCACTGGTTATCATGTTCATCCTGTTCTTCTTCCTGTTTAACAATGCACAGGGCGGCGGCGGCAAGGTAATGAATTTCGGCAAGAGCAAGGCCCGGTTATATAATGAAGAGAAGAAGAAGATCAGCTTCGAAGATGTTGCCGGAGCTGACGAGGAGAAGCAAGAGCTGGTAGAGGTCGTGGAATTCCTTAAGGATCCGCGTAAATTTGCCGCTGTAGGTGCACGTATTCCTAAAGGCGTACTTCTCGTAGGTCCTCCGGGAACAGGTAAAACCTTGCTGGCCCGTGCGGTAGCAGGCGAAGCCGGTGTCCCATTCTTCAGTATCTCCGGTTCGGACTTTGTGGAAATGTTCGTCGGTGTCGGCGCATCCCGGGTACGTGATTTGTTTGAGAATGCGAAGAAAAATGCTCCTTGTATCATCTTTATCGACGAAATCGATGCTGTGGGACGTCAGCGCGGCGCAGGACTTGGCGGCGGACATGACGAACGTGAACAAACCCTTAACCAATTGCTCGTTGAAATGGACGGCTTTGGCGGCAACGAAGGTATTATTATCGTCGCGGCAACCAACCGCGCAGACATACTGGATCCGGCACTCCTCCGTCCAGGCCGTTTCGACCGTCAGATTACGGTTGACCGTCCGGATGTCAAAGGCCGTGAAGCTGTACTTAAGGTTCATTCCCGTAACAAGCCGCTGACGAAGGATGTTAAGCTTGATGTAATTGCGAAGCGTACAACCGGGTTCACCGGAGCGGATCTCGAGAACCTGCTGAATGAAGCAGCGCTGCTTGCAGCCCGCCGTAACCGTAAGGATATTACAATGCGTGAAGTGGATGAAGCGATCGACCGCGTAATCGTCGGTACAGAGAAGCGCAGCCGCATTATCAGTGACCGCGAGAAGCGGATTGTCGCTTATCACGAAGCAGGCCATACCATTGCCGGCTACTTCCTTGAGCATGCCGATGTGGTGCATAAGGTTACCATTATCCCGCGCGGCCGCGCAGGCGGATATGTCATTATGCTTCCTAAGGAAGACCGGATGATTGTTACCAAGCAGGAGCTCCTGGATAAGGTAACCGGACTCCTCGGCGGCCGGGTTGCCGAAGAAATTTTCATTGGCGAAATCGGCACAGGCGCTTATAGTGACTTCCAGCAGGCTACGCGCATTGTGCGTGCAATGATTATGGAATATGGAATGAGCGATAAGCTTGGGCCTTTGCAGTTCGGCACATCCCAAGGCCAAGTCTTCCTTGGCCGTGATATCGGACATGAGCAGAACTACAGTGACTCCATTGCTTACGAGATTGACCAGGAAATGCAGAACCTCATCCGCAGCAGTTATGAGCGCTGCAGAGAGCTGTTGACCAAGCATTCCAAAGAAATGCACCTGATTGCGAATACCTTACTTGAGAAGGAAACGTTGGAACTTGATCAGATCACAGAATTGATTGAGCAAGGCTACCTGACAGAAGACGGCAAACCGGAAGAAGTAGAGGCAGTTACGCATGAAGCGGGCGAACCAGTGATTGATTCTATCGGTGATGTACGTGTTCGCATTCAAGGCAAATCCGACGAAGAACCGCCATTCCTTGGCGATCTGTCCAAGGATATTCCGAACAAACCGGATCCTGAAGAAGGAAATGGACCGGATGATAGCAATAAAGGCGGCGGAGGCCTGGTTTAAGCAAGTATGGCCCCGAAGCTTCGTAACGAAATCCGGAGAACCTGAGGTTCTCCGGATTTTTTGCAAGCTATGAATGTATATGTTTTTGGGTCCCCCACAAAGTACCTGAGTCAGCCTCGAAGCCTAATCCCCACTTTGTGGGGTTATTTTGATTTCAGCAGGCTTTCCGGACAGGAACATTCACCCGTCTTTGTTACATTGACAGGGGGTGGAACGTTGTGTACATTAGTGATTAAATATTAAGTAATATACTTGATAGAATGTACTGGCTATTTGCCATGAAGACATAAGGGGGAAAATGACCGTGGAAGCTCTGGCGCTTGAGCGCAAGCAGGAACAGAATCGTGAACTTCGTGTGCGCCTCGAACAGCTTAAGAAAGAACGGAATGCAATAATTCTGGCTCATTATTACCAGCGTGATGAAATTCAGGAAGTAGCGGATTTCCGTGGCGATTCCTTTTTACTGGCTCAAAAGGCTGCGGAGACAGATGCAGATGTAATCGTATTCTGTGGTGTCCACTTTATGGGGGAAAGCGCCAAAATTCTTGCACCGAATAAAACGGTTCTGATTCCTGATGAACGTGCCGGCTGCCCGATGGCAGATATGGTCAATGTCGACGGCCTCCGGAAGCTGAAGGCCCAGTATCCGAATGCCAAGGTGGTAACCTATATCAATTCGTCAGCGGAGATTAAGGCAGAAACCGACATTTGCTGTACCTCGGCCAATGCGGTTAAAGTGATCGAGTCTCTTGATGCCGAAGAAATTATCTGGGTACCGGATAAGAACCTGGGCCAGTATGTCCAGGATAAGACAGGCAAGAAGCTGATTATCTGGGAAGGTTACTGCAACACCCATGATATGCTCACCGTTAAGGATGTAGTGGAGATGAGAGCCAAGTATCCGGAAGCGGAGTTCGTTGTTCACCCGGAATGCCGTCCTGAAGTGGTGGCAATGGGCGACTATGTAGGCAGCACAACCTCGATTATTGACTATTGCCGGAAATCGGACCGCCGGCAGTTCATTGTAGGAACCGAGGACGGTACCGGATATCAGCTGCGGCTGGACAGCCCGGATAAGGAATTTCACTTTGCGACCAAATTCCTGGTATGTCCCAACATGAAGGTTAACAATTTAAAAAAGCTGGTCAAATGCCTGGAGACGATGAAACCGCAGATTTATGTACCGCCTGCTGTCGCCGACAAAGCCAGAACTTCCCTAGAGCGCATGCTACAAGTCCGGTAGCATGCGCTACTCTTTCGTTGAAACAGGTGAAAAGCGGTCATGATTCCACAATATTTGGTTGATTTCGATCTTCGGGAGCTCCCTGTCGTCAAGACAGACTGCATTGTTATAGGTTCAGGCATTGCCGGGCTATTCACAGCGATTAAAGCAAGTGAGGACCGGAAGGTCATTATGATTACGAAGAAAACCGTAATGGAGAGTAATACCCGGTATGCCCAAGGGGGAATTGCTGCTGTATTCTCTGATGAAGACTCTCCGGTATACCACCGCCAGGATACACTGATGGCCGGTGCAGGACTGAACTCGTCGGCTGCGGTTGATGTGCTGGTCCATGAAGGTCCGGAAGGTGTACGTGAGCTGATCCGGCTTGGAACGATATTCGACAAGGAGAACGGGGAGCTTGCACTGACCCAGGAGGGGGCGCATAGCCACCGCCGCATTCTGCATGCCAACGGTGATGCTACCGGGTATGAAATTGTCCGGGCCTTGGCTGAGCAGGTAGCAGAGCATAAGAATATTGAAATCTGGGATGACCATTATGTTATTGATCTGATTACGGAAAACGGGGAATGTCTGGGCGCACTGGTTCAGCGGCCGGGTGGCGGAAGGCTGTTCCTGCAGGCGGATGCTACGATCCTCTGTTCCGGCGGAGCGGGCCAGCTGTACCGGTACACTACTAATCCTGAAGTAGCCACCGGAGATGGGGTGGCTATTGCCTACCGCGCAGGAGCCCATATCCGGGATATGGAATTTATTCAGTTTCATCCTACCGCCCTTAGTTACCCCGGCGCTCCGCGGTTCCTGATCTCGGAAGCTGTACGCGGTGAAGGGGCTGTACTGCGCAATATTAATGGTGACCGGTTCATGGAGCGTTACCATGAGCTTATGGAGCTGGCGCCGCGGGATATAGTGGCCAGGGCTATTGTGAGCGAGATGGAGCTGACCAAATCCACTTTTGTATACCTGGATATTACGCATGAATCTCCGGATATGGTTAAACACCGCTTCCCCACCATTTATGAGACTTGTATGAGTTATGGGCTGGATATTACAAGTGACTGGATTCCGGTTGCTCCGGCTGCGCATTATATGATGGGAGGCGTGAAGACTGATCTGAACGGGGAGAGTAATATAGCCCGCCTGTTTGCCTGCGGTGAAGTTTCTTCTACCGGAGTGCAGGGTGCGAACCGGCTGGCGAGCAATTCGTTGTCGGAAGCCATTGTGTTTGGCCGGCGGATCATTGAACGGATTCGTGAGCTTCCGCGGCTCGAACGTGACGCCATAACGGCTGGCTGCAACCAGGGCCGGCTGGAGTCACCAACGCAAGCCATTGTGGAGCGCCGTCTGAAGCTGCAGAAGGTAATGGTCCGTTATGCCGGACTGCGGCGCAACCAGGAGATGCTGGCGAAGGGCCTCGATGAATTAAAGCGCCAGCTGCCGATTTTTAACGCCCAGCTGACCAAACGTGAAGAATACGAGTTCGCGAATATGCTTACGTGCTGCCTGATGATTACAGAGTCGGCACTGGCACGGGAGGAGAGCCGCGGCGCCCATTACCGTGAGGACTATCCGCTGCGTGATGATGCCCGGTGGCAGAAGCATCTGCTCCAGATCCGCGAACTGGGAATAGTGGAGGAATTAAGTGATGATGTTTAATGGCTATAATGAAGAGCTGCTTCAGTCGATTAAGGACTGGCTGCAGGAGGATGTCGGATCCGGAGATATTACGACCCGCACCACTATTCCCCAGGGACATGAGTCCAAAGGAATTATCCATGCCAAAGAGGATGGAGTGATCTGCGGCATCCCTGTGGCGGAGCTGGTATTTGAAGTGGTAGATCCTGCGCTAATATTTACAGCTATGGTGCAAGAGGGGCAGCCCGTGACCAAAGGGACAATAATTGCCGAGGTCGAAGGCAGCACCCATGCTATTTTGACAGGGGAAAGACTTGCGCTTAATTTAATGCAGCGGTTATCGGGAGTGGCTTCGCGGACGGCATCGTTTGTGCAGAAGCTTGAAGGACTGCCGGTCCGGCTGGTCGATACCCGAAAGACTACACCGGGCCACCGGATGCTGGAGAAATATGCTGTACGCATAGGCGGCGGAGCGAATCACCGCTTTGGCCTGTATGATGCAGTAATGATTAAGGATAATCATATCAAGGGAGCCGGAGGCATCCGTCAGGCGGTTAGCCGTGCCCGGGCCAATATTCCGCATACCATGACCATCGAAGTGGAGACGGAAAGCCTGGAGCAGGTAGAGGAAGCGCTTGCCGCCGGGGCGGATATTATTATGCTCGACAATATGTCCCCTGAGCTTATGACCGAAGCGGTAAGAAGAATCCGCACCAAAGCACGCCATGTTAAAATTGAAGCTTCCGGCAATGTGTCACTTGAAACCGTCCGCGGTATGGCAGAAACCGGAATCGATGTGATCTCTGTCGGAAGATTAACCTATTCCTTCGCGAGTCTCGACATCAGCCTCGATCTGAACGGCAAGAAGGAGGGGAACCTCTGATGGTTCTTGTCGTCGACATCGGCAATACGAATATTGTGCTTGGGGTTTACCGGGGACAGGAGCTGCTGCATCATTTCCGGCTGAGCACTGCCCGGCAATCGACCGTCGATGAATATGGGGTGCTTATTCATAATTTGTTCCATATGGCGAATATATCATTTAAAGATGTGGAGGGGGTAATTATCTCCTCCGTCGTTCCGCCGCTGGTTCAGGTTATTGTGGAGATGTGTGTGAAATATATCGGTAAGGAACCGCTGCTCGTCGGCCCTGGGATCAAAACCGGGCTTAATCTGCGTTACGAGAATCCGCGTGAAGTGGGTGCAGACCGGATCGTGAATGCAGTAGCCGCGATTGAGCAATACAAGTGCCCGCTTGTTGTCGTGGATTTCGGTACGGCAACCACATTTGACTGTATTGACTCTGGAGCCAACTATCTCGGCGGGGCCATTGTTCCGGGGCTTGGAATTTCAACTGAGGCTTTATATCAGCGGGCTTCCAAGCTGCCGCGGATTGAGCTTGAGAAGCCCAAAAAGGTGATCGGGCGCAATACCGTTCATGCGATGCAGGCCGGTATTATCTTTGGCTATGCCGGCCAGGTTGAGGGCATTGTAAGACGGATTAAGCAGGAGATGAATGTGCCTGTCCTCAAGGTGATTGCTACTGGAGGGCTGGCTCCGCTGATTGCCGGAGAGACGGATTGCATTGATGAAGTAAATCCGATGCTGACGCTGGAAGGCTTGCGCATTATCTACAACCGGAACAAATAATACTAAAGACTAATTGTATAGATAGGAGGAGTATGCACCCCATGGAAACTAAGAAGGATAGGCTTGTCCGCGGAACTGCACTGAACGGAAAGGTCAGAGCGTTCGCGGTCCGGACCACAGAACTCGTCGATGAATTGCGGCGCAGACATGATACGTATCCGACAGCAACAGCTGCCCTTGGCCGTACCGTTACAGCCGCAGCTATCATGGGCGCCATGCTCAAAGGACAAGAGAAGCTTTCAATTATTGTCAAAGGAGATGGCCCGATCGGGCAGATTACAGCGGAATCCAATGCCCGCGGTGAGGTTCGCGGCTATGTGCATAATCCGCATGTTCATCTGCCCAGCAACAGCCTCGGCAAGCTTGATGTTGCAGGTGCTGTAGGGACTGAAGGGTTCATAGATATTATCAAAGATCTGGGGATGAAGGAGCCGTACCGCGGAAGTGTGCCAATTGTTTCAGGAGAGCTTGGAGAGGATTTCACTTATTATTTTGCTGTCTCGGAACAGACTCCTGCTGCAGTAGGGCTTGGTGTTCTGGTAGAGACGGATAACTCGGTGCGGGTGGCTGGAGGGTTCATTATACAGCTCCTGCCCGGCCTGACAGATCAGGAAATTACTGAGATCGAGCGGGCGCTGGGGGGAATGCCTTCGGTAACGTCGCTGCTTGATCAGGGGCTGGAGCCGGAGGAGATGCTCCGTATGCTGCTGCCGGATACTGTAATTCTTGACGGGCTGGAGGTCTCATTTGTCTGTCAATGCTCGCGGGAGCGGATTGAGCAGACACTGGTCAGTCTGGGCCAGTATGAGCTTGAACGGCTGATTGAAGAAGATGACCAGGCTGAAGTAATCTGCCATTACTGTAATGAGGCCTATGTATTCAACAAGGACGAACTGCAGGTCATCCTGGATCAGGCGAAATCGTAGGGCCATGAGATGATGACGAGACAGGAACGCGCACTGCGCAACACCGTTATTTTACTCGCTGCTGCAACCTTAATGCTTGGAGGGCTATTATTCTGGAGCTTGCGTGCTATGGCTATTCTCAAAGGTGAGACCGCTGAAGGGGAAGCATCAGACATAGCTGCCGCCGGAGGCCAGCCGGTCACGGATCAGGAATGGATCGGGGAGCTTAAGAAGAAGCATGGTGATGAAGTGCTGCTGAGTATGCTTAATCACATTGTTGTTGGCAAGGAAGCCGAGGAACTGGGGATTACAGTGACGGATGAAGAAGTTGAGCAGGAGCTGAAGCGCGGGATAACAGGGTATGGCTCTGAGGAGCAGTATTATGATCAGATGCAATCGGAGCTGGGTCTGTCGCGTGAAGAATTGCGTGAGGAGACAGCGTACCGTCTGACACTTCAGGCGGTAGCTACTTCCGGCATTACGGTTAGTGAAGCAGAAATTGATGAGTACCTGGAGCAGAATGCGGAGCGGTTTATCCCCGGGAAGCAGATGCAGCTATCTATGATTAAGCTGGCAACCTACAGCGAAGGGAATCAGGTGATGGAGCGTCTCGAACAGGGAGAAGATTTCGCGGAGCTGGCCAGGGACTTGTCCACTGACGAAGAGAGCCGCCAGCATGGCGGTAATATTGGAATGGTGGAGGAGAATGATCCCTTCTGGCCGGAAGAGCTGCTGAAGACAGCAGCGGAGCTGGAGGCTGGTGATATCGCCGGGCCGCTGCAGGTTGAAGACGGTTATGCGGTTATCCGTCTGGAGAAGCTGATTGCTCCGGAGATACCGGATCAGACGGAGCTCCGGGGGCTGATCCGCCGGGAGCTGGCACTGGAACAGGCTGCTCCCTTGCAGCAGGTGGAAAGGGATTTGCGTGCCAAGTATGATACAGCGATAAATGTTGACAACGGTCTGCAACATTGATAATATGAGATTAAATGTAAAACCTACTGATTTAGTCGGAAATAATAAGCAGCACAACTTGCACCCTAATTCATTTATCATTCCAAGGAGGTTTTTGCTCATGGCTAAAGTCGTCAACAGTGTAACAGATTTGATCGGTGGCACACCGCTCGTCCGTCTTAACCGGATCGTTCCGGAAGGTTCTGCAGAAATTTATCTGAAGCTGGAATATCAGAATCCCGGCTCCAGCGTGAAGGACCGCATCGCAATCAGCATTGTGGAAGAAGCAGAGAAAGAAGGACTGCTGAAACCGGGTGGTACGATTGTAGAAGCAACCAGCGGTAACACTGGTATTGGTCTGGCACTTGTGGCTGCAGCCAAGGGTTACAAGGCGATTATCGTTATGCCGGAAACCATGAGCCTTGAACGCCGCAACCTGCTTCGTGCTTACGGTGCTGAGCTGGTGCTGACTCCAGGATCGGAAGGAATGAACGGTGCGGTTAAGAAGGCTGAGCAGATCCTGAGCGAGAATCCGGATTACTTCCTTGCCGAGCAGTTCAAGAACAAGGCGAATGTGAAAATTCACCGTGAAACGACTGGACCAGAGATCGTTGAAGCGATCGAATCCGTTGGCGGCCCGCTGGATGCGTTCATCGCAGGCGTAGGTACAGGCGGAACAATCAGCGGCGCAGGTGAAGTGCTGAAGGCCAAGTATCCGGATGTGAAGATCTACGCTGTAGAACCGGCGGCATCCCCGATTCTGGCCGGAGGCAAACCAGGTCCTCACAAGATCCAGGGAATTGGTGCTAACTTTGTTCCTGAAATTCTGAATCAGAATATCTATGATGAGATCATTCATGTAGAGAATGATGAAGCCTTCGAAACAGCCCGCCGTGTAGCCAAGGAAGAAGGCGTTCTGTCCGGGATTTCTTCCGGCGCTGCTGTATTCGCTGCACTCAAGGTTGCGAAGGAACTAGGCGCAGGCAAGAAGATCGTTGTCATTATCCCAAGTAACGGCGAACGTTATCTGAGCACGCCGCTGTACAATTTTGAAGTATAATTGCTGAATTCCGGCAACCCGGAAAGAGCCTGCATTATCTGCTTTCACAGGGATATGGCAGGCTCTTTTGTTTAATTAAGACGGCCATGCTACCTGGCGGAACGAGTGAGAAATAAAGCTGCAGCTGCGTGATTTCAGGGCAGAATTTCATCCCTTGGGCTCAGGCTCCGCTTAGTGGGATTTTTATGGGCTTTTCAAAGCAGCCTTAAGTACAGTATACTGACAGGCAATAAACTAATGATGAAGCAGAGGGATGGATGTGAAGATCTTAACAGCTTGGCAGGAATGGCAGCAGTGGGCAGATGAGGCTTGGACGGTTCTTCCCCTGGTGCTGGGGTCTGCACAGAAACAAAAGGGGCTGCCCGGCAGCTGGAAGAAAGCCTGGGAGCTGGCTTCACCCTATTCGGTTGTGCTGGAGAGCGGCAAGGGCGGACGGTATACATATCTTGGCCTGCAGCCTGTCTCAGTTATAGAAGGCCGCGCAGGCGGTGCGGAAATCAGGAGCCTGTCCGGCCAAGGCGCAGAGCATGCTGAAGAAGCCGGCCGGCTTCAGGGCCCGCCGCTTGCATTGCTGCAGCAGTGGATGAAGAAGTATACCTCACCACGGCTGCCGGTTACCGGTCTGCCGCCGTTCACCGGGGGCTGCATCGGGTTTCTTGGCTATGATGTAGCCCGCTCGCTGGAGAAATTGCCTTCCCTGGCCAAGAATGAGCCGGAATTTCCGGATTATCTGTTCATGAGGCTGGAAGAGCTGTGGATCTATGATCATCTTGAGGAGATGCTGTATTGCACAGTCCATATTCCTCTGCCGGAATCGGCATCCGGCAATTCAGCAGAGCTGCATAAGCTTTATCTGGAGGCTGCGAACCGTGCAGAACGGATGCTGGAGCAATGGAGCCTGATCTCTGCGGATCAGGATTCCGGGACAGCTGCTGCGGACCGGTATACTGATATCACCCGCAGGCTTGAAGCCGGGGCTGATATCACGGGGCGCTGGCCCGGCATGACTTCGGACTTCTCGCCGGAGCAGTTTCAGCAGGCAGTGCAGCAGGTCCGGGAATACATCCGTGCCGGCGATGTATTCCAGGTCAATCTCTCGCTGCGCCAGCAGGCACAGCTGAAGGCGGCACCCGAGGCCGTCTACGAATGGCTTCGCAGACTGAACCCGTCCCCGTACATGGGGCTGCTGCGCACGCCCGGCTTCGCTCTCTCCAGCGCTTCGCCGGAGCTGCTTGTGAAGCTGCACGGCGACAAGGTCAGCGCCCGCCCCATTGCCGGTACCCGGCGCCGGGGCCACACTCCCGCTGAGGACGCCGCCATGGAGGCGGAGCTGCGCGGGAGCGAGAAGGAGATCGCCGAGCATATTATGCTTGTCGATCTGGAGCGCAGCGACATCGGCCGTGTCGCCGCGTACGGGACGGTCAGCGTGCCGGAGCTGCTGACCGTTGAGCGATACTCGCATGTGATGCATCTCGTCTCGCAAGTGGAGGGAATCGCCGCGCCTGGTAAGGATGCGTACGATGTCATTGCCGCCTTGTTCCCCGGCGGCACCATTACCGGCGCGCCCAAGGTGCGCGCGATGGAAATTATCGAAGAGCTGGAGCCGGTCCGCCGGGGGCCATATACCGGATCCATGGGCTGGATTGACTATAACGGCAATATGGAATTAAATATAATTATACGCACGCTGGCCGTGAAGGACGGAGTAGGCTATATTCAGACAGGCGCAGGGATCGTAATTGATTCGGATCCTTACCGCGAGTACCGGGAATGCCATAATAAAGCCAAAGCGGTAGTCAAAGCGATTCTCTGCAGTGAGCTGGAGCAGGAGTTGCAGACGGGCGGCGGCACCGAAGGGGGAAGCTTTTCATGATCTTGGTCATCGATAATTATGATTCCTTTACGTATAACCTGGTGCAGTATCTGGGTGAGCTGGGGGAAGAGGTTAAGGTAGCCCGCAACGATGAGATCAGCATTCAGGAGATTGAGGCACTCGCACCGGATCATATTCTGATCTCTCCGGGACCTTGTACACCGAATGAGGCGGGGATCAGCCTTGAGCTGCTGCAGCATTTCAAGGGAGTGATTCCGATCTTTGGCGTATGCCTGGGACATCAGGCGATCGGACAAGCCTTCGGGGGGAACGTCATCCGGGCGGAGCGTCTGATGCATGGCAAAACCTCGCCGATTCACCATAACGGCACCTCCGTCTTTGAAGGACTGGAATCGCCGTTTACTGCAACCCGGTATCATTCGCTGATTGTTGAGCGCGAGAGCCTGCCGGATTGCCTGGAGATCACTGCAGAGACAGCGGAAGGGGAGATTATGGCGCTGCGTCATAAGGAATACCCGATTGAAGGCGTGCAGTTCCATCCGGAGTCGATCATTACGGATCACGGGCATACGATGCTGCGCAATTTCCTGAAACGGAGAGCCGGAGAACCGGCATGAAATATATAGGACTTAACAACAAAGCAGTCGACACCAAAGACGCCGTGGTCTCCGCACTGGATCACGGCTTTTTGTACGGAATGGGCCTGTTTGAGACCTTCCGGACTTATGGGGGCCAGCCATTCCTGCTGCAGCGGCATCTGGACCGGCTGACAGAGGGCTGCAGGGAGCTGGGAATTCCCTTTGAGCCGGATGTACAGGGGCTGCGGGATTGGATTAAGCTGGTCATGGACAAAAATGAGCTTAGTGATGCCTATGTCCGCTATACAGTTACAGCCGGAGAGGATATTCTGGGACTTCCATCCGGAGACTACAAGCAGCCGAATCAGCTGCTCTATATCAAAGCGCTGCCGGTTATGCCGGACAGCCTCTATACTGAAGGCAAAGAGCTCCAGCTGCTGAAGCACCGCCGTAATACGCCGGAAGGCTCCGTGCGGCTGAAGTCACTGCACTATATGAATAACATTTTAGCCAAGCGGGAACTCTCCGGGTATCCCTCTGCTTCAAGAGGAGCAGAAGGGCTGATGCTGACGGCAGCAGGCGATATTTCCGAGGGAATCGTGAGCAATATTTTTTTCATCACAAATGAACGGCTCTGCACTCCTGATATTGCCACAGGTATCTTGCCGGGAATTACCCGGGAAATGGTGCTGGAGCTGGCAGCAGCGGCGGGCCTTCAATTCGAACAGGGCTTCTACCGCTGGGACCAGCTGGAGTCTGCTGACGAAATCTTCCTTACCAATTCGGTGCAGGAGATCGTACCTGTGACAATGATTTGCAAGGATGAACGGCAGATAACAGTAGGCAACGGACGCTGCGGACAATGGACCGCCGCAATTCTGAAGTTGTATAGAGAAAGGACGGGAAGGCCGGAATGAAGCCTGTATTATATAAACGAAGCTACCGCTGGGGAGCTAATGAGCTGGTTCTGGGCAGACGGACTTTAATAATGGGAATTCTTAATGTTACTCCGGATTCTTTTTCTGACGGCGGACTTTGGACAGACCCGGAAAGTGCGGTCCGGCACGCACTGCAAATGGCGGCAGAGGGCGCCGATATTATTGACATAGGCGGAGAGTCGACCCGTCCGGGTCACCAGCCGGTTGGAGCCGAAGAGGAGCTGGCCCGTGTGCTGCCGGTCATTGAGAGCATTCACCGTGCCGCCCCGCAGCTTATTTTATCCATAGATACCTATAAGGCAGAGGTCGCACGCCAGGCACTGCAGGCCGGAGCCCATATCATCAATGATGTCTGGGGCGGCAAAGCCGATCCGCAGATGATGGCCGTTGCGGCGCAGGCGGATTGTCCGGTTATACTGATGCATAACCGCCATGACCGCGAATACCGGGAGCTGCTGAGCGATATGGCAGATGATTTGACTGAAAGTATTAATCTTGCACTGGCAGCCGGAGTCAGACCACAGAATATCATTCTTGATCCGGGAATCGGTTTTGCCAAGGATTATAACGAGAATTTGCAGGCGATGATGGGGCTGGACAGCTTGGCTGAGCTGGGTTATCCGCTGCTGCTGGCCACTTCACGCAAGAAATTTATCCGGACCGCTCTCGATTTGCCGGCGGATGATGTTGTCGAGGGAACTGCGGCTACGGTAGCTTTCGGCATTGCCCAAGGCTGCCAGATCGTGCGGGTGCATGATGTTGCCCGGATTAAGCGGACTGTGGATATGTGTGATGCCATGCTCTATGCCGCCTCACCTGTGCTGCATAATTAGACTATTTTACAAGAGAAGGCGGGAACTTTAATGGATACAATGACGCTGCACCGCATGGAATACTACGGATATCATGGTGTATTTGAAGAGGAACGCAAGCTGGGCCAGCGTTATTATGTAGATCTGCAGCTGGAGCTTGATTTGCAGAAGGCCGGTCTCACCGATGATCTGGAGCAGACCGTAAATTATGCCGAGGCACATGTCCTGGTTAAGAATATTGTCGAAAAAAAATCCTTCAAGCTGATTGAAGCTTTGGCTGAACATATTGCATCGGCTGTACTGGACACTTATACTGTTATCAACGCAGTAACGGTCAAAGTAACTAAGCCGCATCCGCCGTTTGATGTTCATTTCCAGGGAGTTACTGTAGAATTGCGCCGGAGTAGAAAGTGAGACAGAGTCATGAATGAACATTCCACCTCTGAGTCATCAGAGGCTTATATTGCTTTAGGGGCTAATCTGGGCGACCGTCAGGGCGCCTTGAGAGAGGCCTTGAGCCGGCTGGATCGGCACGATGAGATTGAAGTACTGCGTACCTCCAAGGTATATGAGACTGAACCGGTCGGTTATCTGGACCAGCCGCAGTTTCTGAACATGGCAGCCGCCCTGCGCACGACACTTACGCCGGAGGCCTTGCTGCATATTATGCTGGAGACTGAGAATAAGCTTGGCCGTGTCCGTGATATCCTCAATGGACCGAGAACAGTTGATCTTGACCTGCTATGGGTGGAAGGGCTCAGCCTGGATACACCAGACCTGACGCTGCCTCATCCCCGGATGCTGGAACGGGCATTTGTGCTCTTACCGCTAAGCGATATTGTTTCGAGTAATGAAGAGTCTTCCGGATTCCGCGGATTAATTACAACAGCGCTGCAAGACATAGACGGAAAGGAAGGAATTCGCTTGTGGACAACAAACGTATGGGAATGCGGGTCAGAGCGTTCCGGAAGCTGAAGGGCTATACTCAGCAGGAACTGGCGGATTCTGTCGGAATATCTCTGGCTGTGCTGGGTGCAGTAGAGCGGGGAAACCGACGTTTAGAAGATCAAATTTTAAATAAAATTGCAGGTGTTCTCGGAGTTACGGTGGAAGAGCTGGCTAATCCGGCAACATGAGTGCAGTGAAATTGTCTGAACAAAGATTAAGGAAGTGAATGGATATGCTGAAGATTGGCGATATTGAGCTGAAAAACCAGGTAGTGCTCGCCCCGATGGCCGGCGTCTGTAATCCGGCATTCCGTTTGATTGCCAAGGAATTCGGGACCGGTTTGGTCTGTGCCGAAATGGTCAGCGGTAAAGCTATTGTACACGGCAATTCGCGTACCCGCGAGATGCTGTTTGTGGATGAGCGTGAGAAGCCGCTGAGTCTGCAGATTTTTGGCGGAGACCGGGAGTCGCTGGTTGATGCAGCCATAATTGTAGATAAGGAAACCAATGCCGATATCATCGATATTAATATGGGCTGCCCGGTGCCGAAAGTGACGAAATGTGATGCCGGAGCACGCTGGCTGCTGAATCCTGACAAAATATACGAAATGGTCTCTGCCGTAGTAGACGCCGTGGATAAACCGGTAACTGTGAAAATGCGGATCGGCTGGGACAATGAGCATATCTTTGTTGAAGAAAATGCGCGTGCGGTAGAGCGTGCCGGAGGCAAGGCGGTCAGTGTACATGGACGGACCCGCGAGCAGCAATACACGGGCCGTGCCGACTGGAATTATATCCGGATGGCTAAGCAGGCCGTATCAATCCCGGTCATCGGGAACGGTGATGTAAATACTCCGGAGGATGCAAGGGCGATGCTCGATCAGACCGGCTGCGACGGGGTAATGATCGGCCGGGGAGCACTGGGCAATCCATGGATGCTCTACCGGACTGTTCAATATCTGAGTACCGGCAAGCTGATGCCGGAGCCGGACACCGGGGAGAAGATCAAGGTAGCCATTCTTCATATGGACCGTCTGATTGCCCTTAGGGGCGAAGCGGTAGCTGTCCGCGAAATGCGCAAGCATATGGCCTGGTATTTGAAGGGGCTTAAGGCAGCTGCCCGTGTGAAGGATATTATTATGGAAGAAACGAAACGTGACGGAATGGTGCGGATCTTGAATGATTTTGTCGCACAGCTTAAGAATGAAGAAGAGCAGAGCGAAGCGGGGAACGCTCTTTCTGCTGTATAACCTGTCCCTTCTCCAGAGCCGCAGTCCTGCTCCCGTGTGCAATATTGATTAACGTCAAACATTATATGGGGCGTCATTGACATTTTGTAGCGGTTCCAATATAATTTCACAGTATAAAATCGCCGTTACAGCAGGAGCAATGGAGAAGGAGGGTTCTGAACCTTCCGGATTCGCATATAGTATGGTGTTTTCAATAAATGTATACGACAGGAGAATCGGTTGAGATGAGCGATAAAGAAGTCATCCTTACACCGGACGGACTTAAGCGTCTGGAAGAAGAACTGGAGACCCTCAAATCCGTAAAACGCCGCGAGGTAGCGGAACGTATCAAGGTAGCCATCGGCTACGGGGATATCAGTGAGAACTCGGAATATGAAGATGCTAAGAACGAGCAGGCTTTCATTGAGGGCCGCATTATCACCCTGGAGAAGATGCTTCGTAATGCCCGGATCATTAACAGTGATGAGATCGTTACTGATGTGGTAAGCATCGGCGTTACCGTCAGTGTTGAAGACCTGGAATATGGTGACGTAATGGAGTACACAATTGTCGGCACAGCCGAATCTGATCCGCTGAACAATAAGATCTCTAACGAAAGCCCGGTAGGCAGAGCCATAATCGGTAAAACTGTTGGTACTATTGTGGATGTAAGTGTCCCTGCAGGCGTCATTCAATATAAAATTCTTGATATCCGCATGAAGTAAGATGGATCCGAAAGCTTCCTTAGGGAAGCTTTTTTCCAAAGATAAGGCATTATATAGCCGAAAAATATGGGTGAACACATACAGCTTATATTTTGTACTGGAACGGACTGTCCTCCGCAAGCGGGGGCGGAGCCGTTTCTTGTTTTGTAGACAGCAAGTAGAGAGAGGATGAAGAACATGACGGAAGAAATGAACACCGTGGAGAACACAGAGAACGAGCTTAGTGAATTGCTGCAGATCCGCCGGGGCAAGCTGGACGAGCTTCGTGCGCTGGGAATTGACCCGTTCGGCAAGAAATATGAGCGTACAGCGGCTGCCGGAGATCTTTTGGCTAAGTATGACGGACTCACGGGTGAAGAACTGGACGAGCTTTCGCTTAAGGTTAGTGTGGCTGGCCGTATTATGGCTAAACGTGTAATGGGTAAAGCGAGCTTCTCGCATATCCAGGACCTTAGCGGCAAAATCCAGATCTATGTCCGCCAGGATAGTGTACCAGCAGAGCAATATGAAGCCTTTGGCATTCTGGATCTTGGAGATATTATCGGTATCCGCGGTACCCTGTTCAAAACCAGAACCGGAGAAACCTCCATTAAAGTGGACAACCTTGAGGTTCTGTCCAAATCGCTGCTTCCGCTGCCGGAGAAATATCATGGGCTGAAGGATGTTGAACTGCGCTACCGCCAGCGTTATGTTGACCTGATCATTAACCCTGAGGTACAGCAAACGTTTATTGCCCGTTCCCGGATTATCCAGTCGATGCGCCGTTACCTGGATTCACTGGGTTATCTTGAGGTTGAGACTCCGACCTTGCATTCCATTGCCGGCGGGGCAGCAGCCCGTCCATTCATCACGCATCATAACACGCTGGACATGCAGCTCTACATGCGTATTGCCATCGAGCTTCATTTGAAACGTCTGATCGTAGGCGGTTTGGAAAAAGTATATGAAATCGGCCGCGTTTACCGTAATGAAGGTATCTCCACGCGCCATAACCCGGAATTCACAATGATCGAGCTGTATGAAGCTTATGCCGACTACAAGGATATCATGCAGTTGACAGAGAACATGATTGCCCATATCGCAGAGGAGGTTCTTGGCAACCAGGTGATTAATTATCAGGGCCAGGAGGTAGACCTGTCTCCGGGCTGGCGCCGCGTGACAATGGTGGATGCAGTTAAAGAAGTAACCGGAGTGGACTTCGGTGTGAACATGACAAATGAAGAAGCTCAGGCCCTGGCTAAGGAGCATCGTGTACCGGTTGAGAAGCATATGACCTTTGGACATATCCTTAATGCGTTCTTCGAGCAGTTTGTAGAGGAAACCTTGATTCAGCCTACATTTGTAATGGGGCATCCGGTAGAAATCTCACCACTTGCCAAAAAGAATGATGAAGATCCGCGTTTCACCGACCGGTTCGAACTGTTTATTGTGGCCCGCGAGCACGCCAATGCGTTCAGTGAGCTGAATGATCCAATCGACCAGCGTCAGCGTTTCGAAGCACAGATCCACGAGAAAGAGCAAGGCAACGACGAAGCACATGAAATGGATGATGATTTCATCCGTGCACTGGAATACGGCATGCCGCCTACCGGTGGCCTTGGAATCGGTGTAGACCGTCTGATTATGCTGCTTACCAATGCAGCGTCGATCCGTGACGTATTGCTGTTCCCTCATATGCGCAATAAAGACTGAATAATTGTTTGGTTCCAGACCATAATATCCAAGGGAGCTGCTCCGGCAGTTTCCTTGGTTGCTGGTTCTAGAGTGAGTAATTAAGTTTTCTAAAAAAGTGCTTGCAATTAATAACTGTACATGGTATATTCTATTTCTGGCCGCGAAACATCAACGCCTGGCTCGAAAAAAGAAGTTAAAAAAGAGCTTGCATTGATCGGCTGGATGTGATATATTATAAGAGTTGCTGGTGACGAGATAATCGTCGCTGACAACGAGCTTGATCTTTGAAAACTGAACAACGAGTGAGTATCGGAATTCACTTCGGTGATTCCAAAAACAGAGAATACAAATTCTCGTCAGATGTTTCAAAATGAGCAATCGCTCTTTTCAATACAAATTGGAGAGTTTGATCCTGGCTCAGGACGAACGCTGGCGGCGTGCCTAATACATGCAAGTCGAGCGGAGTATTTCCTTCGGGGAATGCTTAGCGGCGGACGGGTGAGTAACACGTAGGCAACCTGCCCTCAAGACTGGGATAACTACCGGAAACGGTAGCTAATACCGGATAATTTCTTTTTTCTCATGGGAGGAGAATGAAAGGCGGAGCAATCTGCCGCTTGAGGATGGGCCTGCGGCGCATTAGCTAGTTGGTGAGGTAACGGCTCACCAAGGCGACGATGCGTAGCCGACCTGAGAGGGTGAACGGCCACACTGGGACTGAGACACGGCCCAGACTCCTACGGGAGGCAGCAGTAGGGAATCTTCCGCAATGGGCGAAAGCCTGACGGAGCAACGCCGCGTGAGTGATGAAGGTTTTCGGATCGTAAAGCTCTGTTGCCAGGGAAGAACGTCCGGTAGAGTAACTGCTACCGGAGTGACGGTACCTGAGAAGAAAGCCCCGGCTAACTACGTGCCAGCAGCCGCGGTAATACGTAGGGGGCAAGCGTTGTCCGGAATTATTGGGCGTAAAGCGCGCGCAGGCGGTCATTTAAGTCTGGTGTTTAAACCTTGGGCTCAACCTGGGGTCGCACTGGAAACTGGGTGACTTGAGTACAGAAGAGGAAAGTGGAATTCCACGTGTAGCGGTGAAATGCGTAGATATGTGGAGGAACACCAGTGGCGAAGGCGACTTTCTGGGCTGTAACTGACGCTGAGGCGCGAAAGCGTGGGGAGCAAACAGGATTAGATACCCTGGTAGTCCACGCCGTAAACGATGAGTGCTAGGTGTTAGGGGTTTCGATACCCTTGGTGCCGAAGTTAACACAGTAAGCACTCCGCCTGGGGAGTACGGTCGCAAGACTGAAACTCAAAGGAATTGACGGGGACCCGCACAAGCAGTGGAGTATGTGGTTTAATTCGAAGCAACGCGAAGAACCTTACCAGGTCTTGACATCCCAATGAAAGCATTAGAGATAGTGCCCCTCTTCGGAGCATTGGAGACAGGTGGTGCATGGTTGTCGTCAGCTCGTGTCGTGAGATGTTGGGTTAAGTCCCGCAACGAGCGCAACCCTTGACTTTAGTTGCCAGCAGGTAAGGCTGGGCACTCTAGAGTGACTGCCGGTGACAAACCGGAGGAAGGTGGGGATGACGTCAAATCATCATGCCCCTTATGACCTGGGCTACACACGTACTACAATGGCCGGTACAACGGGAAGCGAAGCCGCGAGGTGGAGCCAATCCCAGCAAAGCCGGTCTCAGTTCGGATTGCAGGCTGCAACTCGCCTGCATGAAGTCGGAATTGCTAGTAATCGCGGATCAGCATGCCGCGGTGAATACGTTCCCGGGTCTTGTACACACCGCCCGTCACACCACGAGAGTTTACAACACCCGAAGTCGGTGGGGTAACCCGCAAGGGAGCCAGCCGCCGAAGGTGGGGTAGATGATTGGGGTGAAGTCGTAACAAGGTAGCCGTATCGGAAGGTGCGGCTGGATCACCTCCTTTCTATGGAGAATCGTCTTCTGCAACGAAGACATTCAAATCTTAAATCTAACCGGTCGGTTAGTTACTCACTCGTTGGTCAGTTTTGAGAGTTTAAGCTCTCAAGTAAGACTTGATCCTTGAAAACTGGATACCGAAACGAATTTGCGTTTTAGAACATCTTTTAGCTGAAACTTGTGTAAGCAAGTTGAAATAGTTATTAGTTGATGAATAGCGAAGGTTTTCGATTGTGCAGCGACCTTTGGCTTTGAATGATCTAGCATACGGAGTGATCCGGAGGCGTCATTCAAAACAAGATGAGCAAACAAGCGAAACACCGGAGCGTTGGTTAAGCTAATAAGAGCACACGGAGGATGCCTAGGCGCCAGGAGCCGACGAAGGACGTGGCGAACAACGAAACTGCCTCGGGGAGCTGTAAGCAAGCTTTGATCCGGGGGTGTCCGAATGGGGAAACCCAGCTGTGGTAATGCACAGTTACTCATACCTGAATACATAGGGTGTGCAGAGGCAGACCAGGGGAACTGAAACATCTAAGTACCCTGAGGAAGAGAAAACAATAGTGATTCCGTCAGTAGCGGCGAGCGAACGCGGAACAGCCTAAACCAAGGGGCTTGCCTCTTGGGGTTGTGGGACGTCTCACATGGAGTTACAAAGGAATATGGTAGGTGAAGAGGTCTGGAAAGGCCCGCGATAGAGGTAAAAGCCCTGTAGCCTAAACTGTGTTCTCTCCGAGACGGATCCCGAGTAGTGCGGGGCACGTGAAACCCCGTATGAATCCAGCAGGACCATCTGCTAAGGCTAAATACTACCTGGCGACCGATAGTGAAACAGTACCGTGAGGGAAAGGTGAAAAGCACCCCGGAAGGGGAGTGAAATAGAACCTGAAACCGTGTGCTTACAAAAAGTCAGAGCCCGATCTATGGGTGATGGCGTGCCTTTTGTAGAATGAACCGGCGAGTTACGTTTAACATGCAAGGTTAAGGTGAGAAGCCGGAGCCGCAGCGAAAGCGAGTCTGAATAGGGCGACTGAGTATGTGGACGTAGACCCGAAACCGTGTGATCTACCCCTGTCCAGGGTGAAGGTGCGGTAACACGCACTGGAGGCCCGAACCCACGTATGTTGAAAAATACGGGGATGAGGTGGGGGTAGCGGAGAAATTCCAATCGAACTCGGAGATAGCTGGTTCTCCCCGAAATAGCTTTAGGGCTAGCCTCGGTGAATGGAGTGATGGAGGTAGAGCACTGATTGGGTGCGGGGCCCGCAAGGGTTACCAAGCTCAGTCAAACTCCGAATGCCATTACCTTCTTGCCGGGAGTCAGACAGTGAGTGCTAAGATCCATTGTCAAAAGGGAAACAGCCCAGACCATCAGCTAAGGTCCCCAAGTGTGTGTTAAGTGGGAAAGGATGTGGAGTTGCACAGACAACCAGGATGTTGGCTTAGAAGCAGCCACCATTTAAAGAGTGCGTAATAGCTCACTGGTCGAGTGACTCTGCGCCGAAAATGTAACGGGGCTAAACACACCACCGAAGCTATGGCTTGATGCTTTGCATCAGGGGTAGGGGAGCGTTGTGTAGGGGTTGAAGGTGTACCGTAAGGAGCGCTGGACACTACACAAGTGAGAATGCCGGTATGAGTAACGAAAAGATCAGTGAGAATCTGATCCGCCGAAAGCCCAAGGTTTCCTGAGGAAGGCTCGTCCGCTCAGGGTAAGTCGGGACCTAAGGCGAGGCCGACAGGCGTAGTCGAAGGACAACAGTTTGAAATTACTGTACCACCGTAATCCGCTATGAGCGATGGGGTGACGCAGGAGGGTAGTGACGCGGACTGATGGATGTCCGTCTAAGCAGTGAGGCTGGTGTGTAGGCAAATCCGCACACCGTAAGGCTGGGCTGTGATGGGGAGCGAAAATTACAGTAGCGAAGGTCATGATCTCACACTGCCAAGAAAAGCCTCTAGCCAGGAGAAGGTGCCCGTACCGCAAACCGACACAGGTAGGCGAGAAGAGAATTCTAAGGCGCGCGGAAGAACTCTCGTTAAGGAACTCGGCAAAATGACCCCGTAACTTCGGGAGAAGGGGTGCCTCGGTAGGGTGAATAGCCCGAGGGGGCCGCAGTGAAAAGGCCCAAGCGACTGTTTAGCAAAAACACAGGTCTGTGCGAAGCCGTAAGGCGAAGTATACGGGCTGACGCCTGCCCGGTGCTGGAAGGTTAAGGGGAGTGGTTAGGGGTAACCCGAAGCTATGAACCGAAGCCCCAGTAAACGGCGGCCGTAACTATAACGGTCCTAAGGTAGCGAAATTCCTTGTCAGGTAAATTCTGACCCGCACGAATGGCGTAACGACTTGGGCGCTGTCTCAACGAGAGATCCGGTGAAATTTTAATACCTGTGAAGATGCAGGTTACCCGCGACAAGACGGAAAGACCCCATGGAGCTTTACTGCAGCTTGATATTGAATTTGGGTACGATCTGTACAGGATAGGTGGGAGCCGGTGAGGCAGGAGCGCAAGCTTCTGCGGAGGCGCCGTTGGGATACCACCCTGATCGTATCTAGGTTCTAACCTGGTACCCTAAACGGGTACGGGGACCGTGTCAGGCGGGCAGTTTGACTGGGGCGGTCGCCTCCTAAAGAGTAACGGAGGCGTTCAAAGGTTCCCTCAGAATGGTTGGAAATCATTCGCAGAGTGCAAAGGCATAAGGGAGCTTGACTGCGAGACCTACAAGTCGAGCAGGGACGAAAGTCGGACTTAGTGATCCGGTGGTACCGCATGGAAGGGCCATCGCTCAACGGATAAAAGCTACCCTGGGGATAACAGGCTTATCTCCCCCAAGAGTCCACATCGACGGGGAGGTTTGGCACCTCGATGTCGGCTCATCGCATCCTGGGGCTGAAGTAGGTCCCAAGGGTTGGGCTGTTCGCCCATTAAAGCGGTACGCGAGCTGGGTTCAGAACGTCGTGAGACAGTTCGGTCCCTATCTGTCGTGGGCGCAGGAAATTTGAGAGGAGCTGTCCTTAGTACGAGAGGACCGGGATGGACGTACCGCTGGTGCATCAGTTGTTCCGCCAGGAGCATGGCTGAGTAGCTACGTACGGACGGGATAAGCGCTGAAAGCATCTAAGCGTGAAGCCCCCCTCAAGATGAGATTTCCCAATACGTAAGACCCCTTGAAGACGACGAGGTAGATAGGTTGGAGGTGGAAGTGCAGCAATGCATGGAGCTGACCAATACTAATCGGTCGAGGGCTTATCCAAAGAATTAATTCGCAGATTCGTTTCGGATTCAGTTTTCAGGCGATTAAGACCTGAACGATTTTAAGCTGCATGTCCTTTCTGAGGATTGATATTTTGCGGGAGTGATTTCGCAGGAGTCAACGCAGCGCAAAAATCATGTTTGGTGGCGATAGCGGAGGGGTTCCACGCGTACCCATCCCGAACACGACCGTTAAGCCCTCCAGCGCCGATGGTACTTGGACCGAAGGGTCCTGGGAGAGTAGGACGCCGCCAAGCACACGAAGCCATTGTTGAGCAATCGACAATGGCTTTTTTGTGTATTTTTATGCAGTGAATGAAACTGGAAGTTTGATCCTTACACACCAGTCTGAAGTATGAAGTGTCCGCTCTAGACGGACTGTAGTCCAAGAATTCGCTTACCGGAAGGTTGATTACATAAACCCTTCCCAGGGTGATGTAATATTCTTGACAGGCCAAAAACGCTTTGCTAAGATAGCTCTAATATATTTTTGGACATGCATCTCAAACCTTAACTGAAGATATGAATTATGCATAACTTCGCCGTTTATTCCAGTGTCTATCCGATATGGACTCGAACCGGGGTTTCTTCATTTATAAAGTTTGCGGGCGGTTAGAAAACAGATATTCGAGGAGGAATGACCCAGGTGTGGGAAGATAAGTTTGGTAAAGAAGGATTGACTTTTGATGATGTACTGCTGGTGCCGCGTAAATCTGAGGTGCTGCCGAAGGAAGTGGACCTTTCCACAGTACTGAGTAACAACGTGAAGCTCAATATTCCGCTGATCAGTGCCGGTATGGATACTGTTACAGAAGCTGCTATGGCCATAGCTATCGCCCGTGAAGGCGGGGTCGGCATTATTCACAAGAATATGTCTGTGGAGCAGCAGGCCGGGGAAGTGGACCGAGTTAAGCGTTCCGAAAGTGGCGTAATCACCAATCCTTTCTCCCTCACTCCGGATCATCTGGTATCCGATGCAGAACGTCTTATGGGGAAATACCGTATTTCCGGCGTTCCTGTAGTTGATGATAATAACAAGCTGGTCGGCATTATTACAAACCGTGATATGCGCTTTATCCATGATTATAGTGCTCCGATCAGTGAATATATGACCCGTGATAACCTGGTAACCGCTTCGGTTGGTACAACACTCCAGGAAGCAGAAGTAATGCTGCAGCGTCATAAGATTGAGAAGCTGCCACTGGTTGATGAGGATAATATTCTTAAAGGCCTTATTACCATTAAGGATATCGAGAAGGCCATCCAGTTCCCTAACGGGGCTAAAGATGCACAGGGCCGCTTGCTGGTGGGTGCAGCTATCGGTATCTCCAAGGATGCAGAAGAACGTGCAAAGGCATTGGTTGATGCAGGTGCCGATCTGCTTGTAGTGGATTCAGCACACGGACATCATATTAATATTCTTGAAGCCGTACGCAAGCTGCGCGCCCAGTATCCTGATCTTACAATTGTTGCTGGTAATGTAGCTACTGGCGAAGCTACCCGCGATCTGATTGAAGCCGGAGCTTCTATTGTGAAGGTGGGTATCGGACCAGGCTCAATTTGTACTACCCGTGTTATCGCAGGTATCGGGGTACCGCAGATCACAGCTATTTATGACTGTGCAACAGTTGCGCGTGAGTATGGGGTGCCGATCATTGCTGACGGCGGAATTAAGTATTCAGGTGAGATTACCAAAGCGATTGCTGCTGGTGCATCGGCCGTAATGATGGGAAGCCTGTTTGCCGGAACCGAAGAAAGCCCGGGAGAATCAGAGCTGTACCAGGGACGTAAATTTAAGGTATACCGCGGTATGGGCAGTATGAGTGCTATGAAGCAGGGAAGTAAGGACCGTTACTTCCAGGATGATGACAAGAAGCTGGTTCCTGAAGGGATTGAAGGCCGTGTTGCTTTTAAAGGACCATTGTCTGATACTGTTCATCAATTAATCGGCGGACTTCGCTCCGGTATGGGATACTGCGGCACGAAGACGCTTGAAGAACTGCGTAATGATACGGCATTTATCCGCATCACCGGCGCTGGTCTTCGCGAGAGCCACCCGCATGATGTACAGATTACCAAAGAAGCGCCGAACTATTCCCTGTAATCGGGGAAGATCCGCATTTTTCAACCTAACAGAAAGAATATATTTGCGGTTATTACAGGCAGGCAGGACTAAATTCGTCCGGCCTGTCTTTTTTTGCAGATACCCCTGTGTTAGAATAGAACAAGCAATAATATGAGAATTAAAGGAGAGTAGTAATCATTGAAGTACAAGCGGAAACTAAGTAATAAGCAACTTGTGATGAAGACAGCGACGGTAGGTCTGCTTTTAAATATGTTAGCTTCTCCTGTAAGTTCAGTAGTATGGGCCGATGAGGTTAAGACTCCGGTTACAACAGAAGCAGGCACTACTGCCGCCAGCACCCCTGCTGCGGCTACGGCTGCCGCCAAGATTCCAAGCGTGGAATCGCTGGGACTGAATGTGAAATCTGCAGTGTTGATTGAGCCTACTACAGGTGAGGTCCTGATGTCACTCAATGCTGATCAGCCTATGCCTCCGGCGAGTATGACCAAGATGATGACCGAATATCTTGTAACGGAAGCTGTGAATAGCGGACAGATATCCTGGGATCAGAAGGTCATTATTCAGGAGAATGCCGCAAAGCAGACCGGTTCACGGATATATTTGGCACAGGGTGATGAACATACTGTTAGAGAGTTGTACATAGCTATGGCAGTAGGTTCGGCTAATGATGCTACAGTTGCTTTGGCCGAACTTGTGTCCGGCTCTGAACAGCAATTTGTGACACTGATGAATGAGACGGCCCAGAAGATGGGGATGAAGACAGCTTATTTCATTAACTCCACCGGCCTTGACCGTGCGGATATGCCTGCTAAATATCAGCCTAAAGAGGAACGCGAGACGGTTATGTCTGCACTGGATGCAGCTACCCTTGCCAAATATATAGTAACTGACCATCCAGACTTCACAGAATTTACAACGATCCAATCCTACAAATTCCGTGAGCGCGATACCAAGCCGATGATTAACTACAACTGGATGCTGGAAGCTAATAAGGATATCCCTAACTTCAAAGCATATGCATATCCCGGTCTGGACGGACTTAAGACAGGGCATACCACCAATGCCGGCAACTGCTTTACAGGAACCGCTGTGCGTGACGGGATGCGTTTGATTAGCGTAGTTATGGGAGCCGACTCGGAAGCCCACCGCTTCACGGAAACGAAGAAGGTCCTTGACTTCGGTTTTAACAATTTTGAAATCAAACAGGTGGTAGCACCGAAGGCTGTAATTGCCGGAACCGAAACTGTACCTGTTCTGAAAGGCAAGAATAAAGAAGTATCTGTGGTGACTGATGCGGGTGTAACCTTCATTGTACCAAAAGGAACTGTATCCCCGCAGATTACTACAACTGTAGAAACCAATGACCCGGCAACCTTAGTCGCTCCAATCGCCGGAGCCAGCAAGGTAGGTAAGGTTAGTTACTCTTACCAGATCGAAGGGATGACGCTGGTTCAGGAGAAGACCGTTAACCTGATTACTGCTGAAGAAGCAGAGAAGGCAGGCTGGTTTAAGCTGCTGATGCGGGCGATTGGTGAGTTTTTCGGTGATCTTTTTAAAGGAATTAAGAACTTGTTCTAGCTTTAGAAATTTCTGTTGCTGTAATGCAGACAAATCCCAGTAAATGGGTTGTGTATCTCGACGCCTTACGGTAAAATTACAAGTTAGATTAGGATAGTTCAACCGGGAGGCCTAAATATGGAAACAGGAACATCGCGAGTAAAAAGAGGTATGGCAGAAATGCAAAAAGGCGGCGTCATTATGGACGTCATGAATGCAGAGCAGGCAAAAATTGCTGAGGCAGCGGGTGCAGTGGCAGTTATGGCTCTGGAACGTGTACCCTCAGATATCCGCGCTGCAGGTGGTGTAGCCCGGATGGCTGACCCTACCATCGTTGAAGAGGTACTTAAGGTAGTCAGTATTCCTGTAATGGCGAAGGCACGGATTGGTCATTATGTGGAAGCCAAGGTTCTCGAATCTCTGGGCGTTGACTATTTGGATGAGAGTGAAGTTCTTACTCCTGCCGATGAAGTATTCCATATCAATAAACGCGAATTTACAGTTCCTTTTGTATGCGGGGCGAAAGATCTTGGTGAAGCATTGCGCCGGATCAATGAGGGAGCCTCCATGATCCGTACTAAAGGCGAGCCGGGAACGGGTAACATCGTTGAAGCTGTCCGTCATATGCGCTACATTAACGGTCAGATCCGCAAGGTAACAGGTCTTTCACTGGACGAGCTATATAATGAAGCTAAGACGCTCGGAGTGCCCTATGAGCTGCTGCTTGAGGTACACCAGCTGGGTAAGCTGCCTGTAGTTAACTTTGCTGCCGGCGGCGTGGCTACACCAGCGGATGCTGCGCTGATGATGCACCTGGGTGCTGATGGCGTATTCGTCGGTTCCGGTATCTTCAAATCGGATAACCCGGAGAAGTTTGCCCGGGCCATTGTAGAAGCCACAACCCATTTTACAGATTATAAGCTGATTGCTGAAGTGTCGAAGAATCTGGGCACTCCAATGAAGGGCATTGATATCGCTACGTTGTCACCGGCTGAACGGATGTCGGAACGCGGCCGTTAATAGAGAGAAGGCTTCCCGATGAGAATAGGTGTGTTAGCGCTGCAAGGCGCTGTTACAGAGCATATTGTCAGTATTGAGAAGACAGGTGCACTGGGTCTGCCCATTAAACGTATAGAGCAGCTCGCCGAGGTCGAGGGTCTGATTATACCCGGCGGCGAGAGTACAACGATTGGCAAATTAATGCGCAAATATGGCTTTATTGAAGCTATACGTGAATTCGCGGCCCAGGGGAAGCCGATCTTCGGGACCTGCGCCGGAATGATAGTTCTGGCGGAGAGAATTGCCGGAGGCGAACCCGGTCATCTGGAGCTGATGAATATTACGGTTGCCCGGAATGCCTTTGGCCGTCAACGGGAAAGCTTTGAATGTGATCTGGAGGTTAAAGGAATCAATGAGCTGGTGCGTGCGGTATTTATTCGTGCTCCGCTCATTAATGAGGTAGGTCCGGACGTTGAGGTGCTTTCTGTGTATAAGGATGAGATTGTCACCGCACGCCAAGGGAATCTGCTCGTATCCTCTTTCCATCCGGAATTGACTGATGATTACAGGCTGCATCAATATTTTACCGGCATGGTAGAGGACAGTATCGCAGCCAACCAATAGAACTGCATATAAGGACATCTTGACTCTTTCAAAGCTGTAACGGCATTTTGAAAGAGTTTGGGCTGTTTTCAGGAGGGAAACTTTGTGTTAGATGTTAAAGTATTGCGCAGTGATTACGCCAGAGTTGAAGAGGCGCTTAACAAAAGAGGTAAATCACTTGATTTGATCGCCGGCTTCCCGCCGCTGGATCTGCGCCGCCGCGAACTGCTTCAGGAAACAGAAGGGCTTAAGAACCGCCGGAATACCGTGTCCGGTGATGTAGCGAAAAAGAAGAAGAATGGTGAGCCTGCTGATGATCTGATCGCAGAGATGCGTACGGTTTCCGACCGGATTAAAGAGTTGGATGATGAAGTGCGTGAGCTGGAGCTTCAGATTGATGAACTGACCATGAGCATTCCGAATATTCCGCATGAATCAGTACCGGTGGGCAAGTCCGAGGAGGATAATGTTGAAGTCCGCCGCTGGGCACAGCCAAGAGAATTCGGCTTCACTCCGAAATCACACTGGGAGCTGGCACAGCAGCTTGATATCATTGATTTTGAAGCGGCAGCCAAAGTAACGGGCTCGCGGTTTGTCTTCTATAAAGGCTTGGGAGCCAGACTTGAGCGTGCCCTGATCAATTTCATGATGGATCTGCATAGTGAAGAGCATGGCTATGGAGAAATGCTGCCTCCTTATATCGTTAACAAGGACAGCCTGTATGGAACGGGCCAGCTGCCGAAATTTGAAGAGGATCTGTTCAAGCTGCGGGATACAGAATATTATCTGATTCCGACTGCGGAAGTACCTGTGACGAACTATTACCGTGAAGAGATTCTGACGGCTGGCGACCTGCCGAAGTACCATGTAGCCTACAGCTCCTGCTTCCGTTCAGAAGCCGGCTCTGCAGGACGCGATACGCGCGGCCTGATCCGCCAGCATCAATTCAATAAGGTGGAGCTTGTGAAGCTTGCCAGTCCGGAGACCTCTTATGAAGAGCTGGAGAAGATGACAGCCGATGCTGAACGTGTGCTGCAGCTTCTGGGACTGCCATACCGTGTACTGCTGCTGTGTACGGCAGATATGGGCTTCACGTCAGCCAAGACCTATGACTTAGAAGTATGGCTGCCTGAGAGCGGAATGTACCGTGAAATCTCCTCCTGCTCTAATACAGAGGACTTCCAGGCCCGCCGGGCGAATATCCGCTTCCGCAAAGAGGCTAAATCCAAGCCGGAGTTCGTGCACACCCTTAACGGTTCAGCACTGGCCGTAGGCCGTACGGTGGCAGCTATTCTGGAGAACTATCAGCAGGAGGACGGCAGTGTTCTGATCCCGGAATGCCTGCAGCCGTACATGCGTAATGTGAAATCGATCAGCCCGCAAAAAGTTTAATCGCTACCCTTGCATTTAGCTCGCACAGCATGATATAATTACTAATGCTTGTGAAATTTAGATGCAATGGAGAGGTACCGAAGCGGTCATAACGGGGCGGTCTTGAAAACCGTTAGGGTGCAAGCCCACATGGGTTCGAATCCCATCCTCTCCGCCATTCCTTTACAACTAAAGCTTAGATGATAGAAGCCGTTCTCCTTAAGGAGGCGGCTTTTTTTGTTTTATCTGGAACCTGATCCAGCGGGAATAAAAAGTGCTCTTTCTCCGCAATGTATTAGAGAAGGAGGCTGATAATCAAGATGGACCGACAATTACAAGTAGATCAGCAAAGTCTGGTGAACGCCTGGCAGGAGCGTCTGCCTGAAATGATGGAGAGCGGAGACAGCTTTAATGTACAGGGGGATGCGGCAGATCAGCACAGTCTGCTTATTCACTTCAATGCAGCCGGGCATCAGGGATATTCACTGGATTTCCGCTGCACTTATGTGGATAGCCGTGAAGTGGCAGTAGATTTACTTGATGTAGAGCAGGACGGGCGTGTTGCAGATGAACGTGCGGATGCTGTACAGCTTTTGGCACAGCAGTATACCCGGCAGATCCATGAATGCGCTCAGGCGCTTCAAGGCTTAACTAATCCATAGGAGGCGAACAGAATGAGTAAACCAAAGAGTATGGCTGTACCAGGGGTGCCGCAGGATAATCAAGGGCCCCGTAAAGAGCATCATTCTTCCGGGCCTGAACCGTTGTCCGGATCGAAAAAGGTGAAGCAGGCTAACCATGTGGACCATAATAACCCTCAAGGCTAAGTAAGCTGCAGGATGAAAATGAAGAGAAATGTTTCTCAAATTTGCCAAATGGTTTATCATTAGGGAGGGGAAAGAAATTCTTCACATGGGAGAGGAGAACAATAATGAATAAAAGATGGGGGTTATCCGCTGCCGCATTGCTGCTTGCTGCAGCAGTCGTGTTGCCCGGATGTGCCAAGCAGGATGCGCCGAAAGAAGCATTAACCGCAGCTGCTGCCAAAGTTACAGCAATGACTTCATATGAAATGAAAAGCAAGCTTACTGTAAATGATCTGACTATCGATGCAAGCGCAGGAGAAGCGGATGCTACGACAGGACAGATCCTCAGTATGCTTAAGAACGCAGAGCTCACTGTCGATGGAGTGTACCAGGCAGAGCCGATGCAGACTGAATTGACGATGGTATTGAATTTGAAGGGTGATATGGCGATGTCCTTCACCATACCGATGGTCATGACAGCCGAGAAGCTGTATGTTAAAGTACCATCCATTCCGTTCCTGCCGCTTCCGGAGACCGTTGTAGGCAAGTTTGTAGAAGTAGATCTGAAGGAGCTGGCAGAGCAGGAAGGAGCCGAGTTCAATCCTGCTGCCCTAGATACACAGAAGGTACAGCAGCTGTCTAATGAAGTGGTGAGCACACTTCTGGCTGAGTATGACGAAGAGAAGTACTTCAACGAGATCAAACCTAAGGAAGCGGGACTGCCTGAGGGCGTGGAAGCGAAGCAGGTCGTTCAGTTCCAGGTAACGAATGATAATATCAAAGAGGCGCTTACCATTCTGGTGAATAATGCGCTGCCTAAGATTATCGACGTACTGGGCAAAGAAGAATATAAGGATCTGCTGCAGATTGATGCGGCTGATTTGACTAAGGCGAAGGAAGAGCTGCAGTCAGGTGAGGCCCGTGCAGATTTTGATAAGGGTCTGGCTGATCTGGGCAACTATCTGACCATTAACCAGTTCCATCTCAATACGGCCATTAATAAGGATAACTTCCCTGTCTATCAGGATATGCTGATGGACATTAAGGTGAATGATCCGGAGTCAGGCGAGAATGTCGCTATGTCTCTGACTGCAAGCAACCAATACAGCAAGATTAATGAAAAGCAGACCTTCCAGATTGGTATTCCGCAGGGGGATGACGTAATTACTCTTGAAGAACTGCAGCAGCAGTTTGGGGTTTCGGGTACTTATTAATTTCATCTGAAGCTGTACAAAAACCCGTATGAGCGAATCTTCGCTTATACGGGTTTTTTGCTGCAGCGCTGAAGCCGCTGGCTACTCTTCACGGGTAAGGACATCTTCGGCCAGAATAGCGTAAGTGCGGTGATCCTGCCATTCTCCGTTAATCTTAATGAACCGGCGGGCCAGCCCTTCTGCCTGAAAACCGTTCTTCTCCAGTACTCTGCGGGAGCCGTTATTATGCGGCAGGATTGCAGCCTGCAGCCTGTGAAGCCCCAGGGAGCGGAAAGCATATTTCAGAATCAGCTGCACAGCTGCAGTAGTATAGCCTTTTCCTTGCTGGCTGTGGTCAATGAGATAACCGATGTCGGCAAATTGTCCGACGCCCCGCACAACGTTAGAAATCGTAATCTGGCCAATCAGCTCACCGCTAAGCAGATAGATGCCAAACATATAAGCGTTATCCTGCCGGGAATCCTCTATCCGCTGGGCAATCAGCTGCCGCTGGCTGTCCAGGGTGAAGTAGTCATTGTCGCGCAAAGGCTCGAACTGCTGATGCTCTTTGCGGTTGTGCAGGCGCAGGCTCAGCAGATCTTCGGCATCGGTAAGCTGCAGCAGGGAGAGATAGATTCCCTGTGCAGTATCGTACAGCTTGTAAGACATAGAGAATCCTCCTCATGACAAAAGTATCAGTGTGCAAATCCCTCATGATCTAGAGCTTGGCCGGACGCTGCCGCAGCCGGCGGAAGAAGGAGGTCAGCAGCTCCGCACATTCTTCCTGCAGCACCCCTTGAATAACCTCGGTCCGGTGGTTAAAACGTGACTCCTCCAGCAGATTCATCAAGGTTCCTGCACAGCCTGCTTTGGGATCAGGGGTCCCATAGACGGTAAGCGGAACTCTGGCCTGCACCATGGCTCCTGCACACATAGGGCAGGGTTCCAGGGTGACATAGAGCTGGCAGCCGAGCAGACGCCATGAATTAAGGGTGCGGCTTGCTTCCCGGATAGCCACCATTTCAGCATGGGCAGTGGAATCCAGGGTGGTCTCGCGCAGATTATAACCCCGGCCAATGATTTTGCCCTCATGGACGACAACAGCACCAATCGGCACTTCACCCAGCGCCTCCGCTTTGCGGGCTTCGCCTATTGCTTCTTTCATCCAGTATTCATGAATGGCCTGTACATCAGCCGTCAGCTCTTCAAAGTCTATATTCAAATTCATCTTCCCTTCTGGTATAGCCCCTTGTACAACGAACAAATATTCGTTCTTAACAAACTGTGGGTAACTCTGTGGATAAGTGGCGAGTTATGCACATAATTATTCACATCACTATTTGGCAAAATGTTTATATGTGCACAACCTGTGGATGGCTGCTTATTTATTGTAGAGAAACTGTCCGGAGAATTCAATATATCCCCGGCGTTTGCTTGATTGAAATGTCTTTTCAAATAGTTGGGCAAAAGGTATGATATTTATGAATGCCCCGCTAGGATTTACCAGCGGATAAGAGGTGAACAATAAGTTTGTCCATAAAAACAAAACTATCAGCGATTATTTTTGGCTCTGTACTCCTGATTCTGGCTCTGAACCTTACGCTTAATTTATATGAGGTGCGGAATAATCTGCGTAATGAAAGTATAAGCAATATGCTGATAACCGCCAAGCAGGTCGCAGTTTCAGTGGAACAGAGCAGCTACAGTTCGAAGTATGTGGAGCAGAAAATTGCCCAGAACCTGAGACTCGCGGCAATTCTGGCATCCTATGAGCTTGATCCAGATATCGAGAAGATTGAGAACGGGCAGCTGAAGGAGCTGGCCGTCAGGCTTGGTGTGTCTAATATTTCGCTGCTGGTCAAGACTGATAATGATATTGTCGTGGCCAAGTCGTCAGATCCCTCGGAGATTGGCCTTTCCACAAAAGGCATGGGCTTTTGGTATGTGGCACTATTGGAGCTGCTTGCGGGCCATAATGTATCGGTAGATCAGGGGCAGTCACTGGAGAACTTCTGGTCAGGTCCGTTTGAATATTCAACCTCAAATCCGGTCTACATTGATAAATGGGGCTACTACTATGATGGGAGCAGCAACTATCTCATAGATCCGTATGTCCGGAGCACGGCGGTTAGTGATTACGTCAAAATCATGAATCCGGATGAAATTATCCAGGAGTCCAGAGCGGTGAATCCCGGAATTCTGGAGATAACGGGGATTAATCCGAAGACGTTCGGTTCACCGAGTATGATGCCGGACGGCAGCGACCCCGGTAACCGGAAGCTGCACAACCGTCCGATCCAGTACGGGACTTATGCGTATGGCAATGTAGCCGCTGATAAGGCTGCCATCCGGGAAGCGTTGAATAAGGGTGAGCCGGTAACACTAGACACAGAGGCGCTGGGCAAAAGAGTGCTTAAGAGCTTCATTCCAGTCTCTCAACCGGGAGTCCCCGATTATGTGGTTGGTGTAGTAATGGATTACGGGACAATATCAGCGGTGATCAAGCAGCAGCTGTCCAATAATATCACCACTTCGGTGCTGCTGCTGATTGTCTTCTTCCTGGCCAGTTATATTATGGCGGGTCTGATTACCCGGCCGATTCAGGATATACTGGCTAAGGTGAATGATGTAGCCAAAGGCAAGTTCGAGCCTCCGCTGAATGTAGAGAGCCGCGATGAGCTTGGGCAGCTTGCCCACCGGATTAATGCCATGACTTCACATCTGCTGCAGCATACCAACCGGCTGGGGCAGACACTGGAAGAGAACCGGGCGGTTAAGGAGCATCTGGAATCCGTGATCAACAGCACCTCCGATGCGATTCATACCGTCGATATGAACGGCCGGATTACCAGTACCAACAAAGCGTTTCAGGAGCTGTACGGCTGGAATGCCGCAGATGCAGCAATCAAGACCCCGTATCTCGTTCCGGCTACCGTAAGAGAGCAGGAAGAGGCGCGTCTGCGGCAGCTGAGGGAAGGGGCGACTCTGCCGCCGGTGGAGACAGTGAGGCTGAAGCGCGACGGTTCTATTGTTGAAGTCAGCGTAAGCACTTCGGTGATCCGTGATGAGGACGGGCAGCCGCAGTCATTCGTGCACGTCTCACGGGATATGACGGAGCGCAACCGGATTGAAGAGCTGCTACGGCGGTCGGAGAAGCTGACTACAGTGGGCCAGCTGGCTGCGGGGGTTGCCCATGAAATCCGCAATCCGTTAACAACCTTAAGAGGGTTTCTGCAGCTTCAGCAGGAGAAGAAGGTTCTGGTACCGCTTCATAATGATCTGATGCTCTCTGAGCTGGACCGGATTAATCTGATTGTGAGCGAATTCCTGATCTTAGCCAAACCGCAGGCCGTGCATTTTCAGCAAAAGGATCTGCGGCATATTGTGGGTGACGTGATCTCACTGCTGGACAGCCAGGCCCATCTGTTCGGTATAGAATTCGCGACTTATTTCTCAGAGGTGCCGGCCATGGTGCATTGTGAGGAGAACCAGCTGAAGCAGGTCTTTATCAATGTAATCAAAAACGCTATTGAGGCTATGCCTGAGGGCGGGACGATTACCCTGGAGCAGCACCAGCATAATGATTCTGTGGTGATCGTCGTTTCTGATGAAGGCGGCGGAGTTCCTGAAGAGATGCTGCCGAAGCTGGGAGAGCCCTTCTTCACGAATAAAGAGTCGGGAACGGGGCTGGGTCTGATGGTCAGCCACCGTATCATTCAGGCGCATAGAGGCAGTCTGGAGATCCGCAGTGAGTATGGGCGGGGGGCTCAGGTAATGATCAAGCTGCCTGAAGCAGGGGAAGATAATCTTCCTTCAGGCATGATTATAGAACGGAGTGAAGACAAACATGAGAATCAATAAGTTCATCAGTGAGACAGGATACTGTTCACGCCGTGAAGCAGACAAGCTGGTCGAAGGGGGCAGGGTGACCATCAACGGGGAGCCCGCTCTGCTGGGCAGCCAGGCGGAAGCTGGAGATATAGTGCTGATAGACGGCAAACGCCTTGAAACGGGCAGCAGGGTCGTTTATATTGCGCTTAACAAGCCGGTAGGGATTACTTCTACTACAGAGGGCCATATTCAAGGTAATATTGTTGATTTCATAGGCCATGAAGAGCGCATCTTCCCGATCGGACGGCTGGACAAGGATTCAGAAGGATTAATTCTGCTGACGAATGACGGGGATATTGTTAACAAAATATTACGTGCAGAAGGCAGGCATGAAAAGGAGTACGTAGTTACAGTGGACCGGCCGGTCACCCCTTCCTTCCTTACAGGCATGTCTACCGGTGTGAAGATTCTGGGCAGCAAGACGCTTCCGTGTAGAGTGACGCGAATCAGCGAGCGGGTCTTCCGCATTATTCTGACGGAAGGCAAAAACCGGCAGATCCGCCGGATGTGCAGCGCATTCGGTTACGAGGTAAGACGTCTGCAGCGTATCCGCGTGATGAATATTCACCTGGGAGCACTGAAGACCGGGGAATGGCGTGAGCTGTCACCGCAGGAGAAGCAGGAGCTAGGAGCGATGCTGGACTACCAGCTGCTATAGAGTTGAAGTGAACGGGCGATGAAACAAAGAGCTGTTCCGGAGGCCGATTAAAGGGGCCAAGGGAACAGCTCTTTCTGTATGATAAGCTAAGTTTAACGGTATTATTTATCCGCAGCAGCAGGAACATCAGAAATATCGGTGGTCTCAGTTGTAGCATCTTTATATTTACGGAGAATCGAGACTTCTACACGGCGGTTCTTGGCGCGCCCGGCAGCTGTTGTGTTCTCAGAAATAGGATGGTATTCACCATAGCCGATCGGACTGAACTTGACCGGGTCCAGATTGGGATTAAGCAGCAGGATCTTCATGAACTGAAGAGCACGGGCTACACTGAGATCCCAGTTGGAGGAATAGATGCTGTTGGAAATCGGGATGTTATCTGTATGCCCCTGCACCAGTACATCATAATCGGGAAACTGCTGCAGCATGGTTGAGATAGACTTGGCCAGCTGGCGTGATTCATCCTTAACCACTGCCTGTCCTGAAGCAAACAGGGCATTATCGCTGATGGTGATCATCAGCTGGGACTGGTTCAGTTTGGTACTGAGCAGATCAGACATGCCATTCTTCTTAATATAGGAATCGAATTGCTGCTTGAGCTTCTCCAGATCCTCCTGCTCTTTGGCACGAAGTTTGGAGATCTCGGCGGTACCTGTATTTTTATCTATAACATTATTCATTTTATCCTTATTACCTTGGTCGAGTTGAGTACTGGTAGGCGAGTCCGAGCGGAACTCCAGTACGCCGCCGCCGCCGCTAAGCGCTGAATTGAAGGCCTGGGCCATCTGTTCAAACTTCTGGGCATCAGTGGCACTCATGGCATACATAACGAGGAACAAGGCAACGAGCAGGGTCATCAGGTCGGAATAGGGCAGCAGCCAGGATTCATCGGCATGCTCTTCGTGCTCCTCATGCCTAGTCTTTTTGCTCATTTGCGGAACCCTCTTTCTCGCTCAACTTAGCACGTTCGGACGGGGTCAGGAAGACGGACAGTTTCTGGTTAATTGCTATAGTGGATACCCCGGATTGAATGGATAAGAGGCCTTCCACCATCATCAGGCGGACTTCAATCTCACGTTTGGAGATCCGCTTAAGCTTATTGGACATCGGGTGCCACATTACATAACCGGTGAATATACCGAGCAGAGTGGCAATGAATGCTCCGGCAATCGCGTGGGCCAGGACATCCATGTTACTCATATCCCCCAGGGCGGCAATCAGCCCGATAACGGCCCCGAGTACCCCGAGTGTAGGGGCGTACATTCCGGCTTGCGAGAAGATCAGGGCTCCGGCCTTATGTCTGTCTTCCGTAGCGTGAATGTCTTCCATAAGAACATCGCGGACAAATTCCTGGTCGTTACCATCAATAATCATCCGCATGCCGTTGCGGAGAAAGGCATCCTCGATCTGATCAACATTGGATTCCAGAGCCAGCAGCCCTTCGCGGCGGGTGATGGAGGCCCATTCCATAAACATAGTAATCAGTTCGCCCTTGCCGACCATTTTTTTCTTTACAATAAGGATTTTTATTAGTTTAGGGAAGTTTTTGACTTCAGACATAGGAAAGGCCATGAAGATCGACGCTGCCGTACCGAGAAAGATAATGACATAGGCCGCCGGGTTATTCAAGCTTGTCAGTGGAGCGTGCTTGAGTACCATCCCCCAGACTACTGCGATTAGACCAAAGACTAAGCCTAGTATTGTTGAAATTTCCATTTATGCACCTCGTCCATGAGAATTGAAAGTGATCCGGATATTCCGCGTTAATCATCCTTGAACCGCGGAGGGACACACTGCACGTAACCGAATTACGTATATTCTTATTTATCGACAGCATTCCCTTTTTTGTGAAGTGATTTTTTCGGCTATAATAGATAAGGTAAGTTATTATTCATCAGTGAAGAAAACGGAGTGATTGACGTGGGAGTAAAGCATGGCAGAGATTACAGTGAAATATTAACAGATTTGACCGGTGCGGTCGGGCGGATTTCCGACGGGTATATTTTCTTTGAGATGGAGCCGGATGAGTGGGCAAATCTGCCTGAGGAGTCGAAGCAGGAGGTTTGGGAAGCACTTGCGGAGGATCTGTTCTATGCCTTGGGCAATGAGCCTGTAATCAAGGTCGGAAGCGGAGTTGTCATGTACGATAAGGATACACACCGGATCAATATTCTGCTCGGTGATGAGGATCTGGCATCGGTTGTTCTGGTGTAGCACGGAGGCGTCCCCGGGAGCCGGGTTTGTCCGCAGCCCTCGGCCCATGTTAAACTTGAGGTGAGAAGTACTATTCGCCGGGATTTGAGAATACATTAAATCGAAAAAAATCTTTAGCCTGGCACATCCCTTGGACTTCAGAAGCTGAGGGATGTTTATTTTGAGGGCCAACTAAGGTAGGGAGGGAACAAAATGCAATATACAGAGGAAGAACTGCTGGAGCAGATCGGCAAGCTGGACGGCTGGAGGCTGGAGCAGAATACGATGGTGCGCAAATATATGTTTGGCGAATATATGAAGGGCATTGCTTTTGTAGACGAGGTTGCCGCAATATCAGAGGCATTTGATCATCACCCGCATATCACGATTGATTACAAGACCGTTATTCTGCGCCTGGCTGCAGATGTGGAGAAGCTTGATATCCGTCAGGCTTATGAAATTAATGATGCTTTCGAGAAGAACCGTTAAAGATTATAGAACTATGCCAAAAGCAGCTATGTCTGTTCTATAAAAATGCCCGCGCACGGATACCTGATATCCTCTGCACGGGCATTTTACTTATTAAATCAGTCTGGTATCCTTGTACCGGAGTTATTTCTTCTCAGACAGCCAAAGCGCAACATTCGCAATTTCCTCCGGGGCCAGCTTATCCTTGAAGGAAGGCATCTGTCCGCGGCCTTTGGTCACAATGCTGAAAATCTGACCCGCATCATGCTGCCCGCCTTCCTGCTGGAGGCTCGGCCCTACCCCGCCCTGAAGCTGGTCGCCATGGCAGGAAATACAGCTCACTTTGACTGTAGCCTCTGCACTGGCTGCATCCAGCACCACCTCAGGCATGGTCGGCTTGTTCTCTTCGGCTACTTCGGATTTACCGGGCAATGTGAACATTAAGACTACCGCAAAGGCGCAGGCGGCAAAAAACAAACCGCTCATAATCCATTTCTGCATCTGCATCCGTCCCTCCCTGTAAGCTGCTTCCTTTATTATACTGGAAGGTGAAGCGTTATCATAGCATTTGTGACAAAAAAATGAACGGGTATTCTGCGAAATTTTTAGACACATACAATAAGAAGGTTATTTCTCATAAACCATGCAATAAAACGGCTTATTGCCCGTTGGTGTTCTGCGTTCATAGGTATCGGTAATGGTAAATCCGCATTTCTGGTAGGCGCGGATGGCGCGCTGGTTCCAGGTTAATACCTCCAGATCGATCTCCCGCTCAGGATAACGGGCCAGAGCAGCCTGGACGATGGCTTTCATGAACAGATGCCCCATGCCGTGACCGCACAGATCAGGCCGCATGCCCACGCCGAGACGGACTACGCCTTCCATAGGAAACAGCTGGGCGAAGCCGCAGAGAATACCTTGGCCGTTCACGACCGATACATACTGCTCGCTGCGCAGCTGCGGGTCTCCGAATTCAACACCGAGCGCCTGCATCTGCTCCCAGGACATCCAGCCGTATATATTATACGGGGGCCTGTAATTCCACTCACAGATCGCAGCTGCATGCTGCGGCTCCATAGGAACCACATAAAATGTAACAGGAGTACTAATCATAACGGGGACCTCCTTTCAGGAGAGAATACTTCTTGTAATAATTATATACAAAACCAGCAGATTGGACGCAAATAACGGCCGGAAATGCAGAAACTTGACAAACGCGAAAAAATATTTTATGAAACGGCATTATGGGTGTTTGACGGATATAGAGCGGGGTAAGTACTTTTATAGACAAAAAAATAAGCCCTTCCCCAAGATTTCGGCAAAAATCCTGGAAAAGCGCTTATCTTAGAACTGCTTATTGCACATCGTCATTGTCTTCGGAATCTGCAGCCACGCTCTTGTAAGCATCCGTACTCATAATCCGTTTGGCGCCAACGTAGCGGTTGACGTAGTAGCTGTCACTCAGCGAACTGATAGTTACACCACGTGAGGAAGAAGCATGTGCGAACTTGCCTTCGCCAACATAAACGCCGACATGGGAAATGCCTTTACCGCTTGTGTTGAAGAAAACAAGGTCTCCCGGTCTCATCTCGTCACGGGATACAGCCGTACCCATCTGGTATTGGGAACCGGATTGGTGTGGCAGGTCAATACCGATCTTATCAAAAACATACATGGTAAATCCGGAACAGTCAAAACCGCTTGTTGTTGTGCCGCCGGATACGTATTTGGTCCCGATGGCTTTGTCGATCACTTTATCCATTTTGGAATCCGCGAAAGCGCTTCCTGCTCCGATGGTGAAGATGATGGAAAAGCTTAGTACTGCGGCTGCTAACTTCTTCTTCAAAAGTAAATACCCCTTCCAAATGCCTACGAGGTTAGCTTAAGGGTTCGGTTGAAGGTCCCCTATGACCCCTCTTAGAATAGGAGGTCAATTCACCCAAAGTTGGTTCCCCCGTTTCCCTAACTTGTTAGGAAACTCGGCACGACTGTTGATTAGGATTAGCTGTTTATTCAATACATGACAAAACCTTTGTAAAAACAGATTCAATAATTACAAAAATGTTACTAAAATCTCACTGCGATAATTGTAACAAAGACTAGGGCGCTTGGCAATCACTTATAACATATTAATGCATTTTTTTTGCACATTTTAGAGTTATAGGTGCTTAGAAAGACTCATATTTACGTACAAGGTAAGCTACAGGTAAGTTATTTCGAATAATTTATTAAAAATCCGGTGAAAAAGCTGTTTCATGGTTTGCAGAAATGTGTAAAAGGTAGAATAAGGAAAAGGAAAAACCCGGAAATGATTACGGCAATAATCAAGTTCCGGGCCTGTATAAGTTACATTTAGTGTTAGAGGATTCAAAATCCGGGGAAATAATCAAGAGTTCAATCGTAAGCGACAGCCTGATAGGCGGTAGTGCTCATTACCCGTTTGGCGCCAACGTAGCGGTTGGCCCAGTATGCCTGACTCAGCGAACTGATGGTTACACCATGTGAAGTGGACGATTGTGCAAATTTACCTTCTCCGACATAAATACCGACATGGGAAACTCCGTTACCCAGCGTATTAAAGAAAACCAGATCGCCGGCACGCAAGTTACTTTTTGCGACGGCTGTTCCTACGTTGTACTGCGCTTTAGAAGTGCGGGGCAAAGTAAGGCCGATATTTTTGAATACGTATTTGGTAAACCCGGAGCAATCGAAACCGCTGGTGCTTGTGCCTCCGGTTTTATAGGCCGTACCAATTGTTTTAGAGATCACAGTATCCATTTTGGAGTCTGCGAAAGCGCTGCCTGCTCCCAGTGTGAATACCATCACAAGACCCAGCGCTGCTGCGGTGCATTTCTTCTTAAAATTCTGACTTCTCAAAAGATGTACTCCTTCCAAGGCCTGCGAGGTTAGCTTAAGGATTCGGTAGAAGGTTCCCCTATGACCCCTCTAAAGCGAGATCAATTCACCCAAAATATGGTTCCCCCACTTCCCGGTGCAAGGAATTAGGCGTTTTGTGCACCAGAACAGTGACTTGTCAGCAAAGGTTAATTTCATAAGTTACAGGTTAAGTTACAGGTAATGTTCAGATCCATCTTAAAGATTACAAATTTGTTACTAGTAGTACAGGCATCATTGTACCAAAGGATTTACAGTTTTGCAAATGCAGCGGCTGGGCCCGTACAAAAAAAGAGTCTTGCGCCCTTTGAGGGAGGCAATGACTCTTGTAGTATGCCATTTTAACAGCAGATTATTGTGGAAATGATTTACTGGACCAGAGATGATACTGTGCGGCGATTCCCCACATTTTGAATAAGGTAGAGGGCAGGAAGGCTCCCTGGCGCAGCAGAAGGGCCGGCAGGCCCGGACAAAGGATGGCAGAGGCACTGCAGAGGATCAGAGTTAACAGACTGCCTGCTCCCATGACTGCCGAGATGAGAATAGACTTCAGCAGTACCTTCAGGCAGATCAGCAGAGAAGCGAACATGCCGCTGCCGGCGGTATAGCCAAACTGCATATAGAGCAGCAGCTTGCGGATGAGGAAGAGGTAGATGAGCCAGCCCAGGACGTAAGGCGCCAGCAGAAGCAGCTGCGGATAATTAAGAATGCCGCTGACAAGCAGCGGGTACATAGCGGGAAGCAGCCAATAGAGCGGGAGAAGGATGAGCGCCCATTCTACGAGACTGAACAGCAGCACCGGGAGCCCATAACGCTTCATTCCGGGAAAAAAGAACAGCCCGCGCGCCCCCGCGCGTTCCTGATGAAGCTCATGCAGCAGCCCTGCCCGGATAAAGGGGGACAGCAGCAGCCGCAGAAGGGACAGTCCCAGCAGCAGCCACAGCCACCGCAGCACAGCAGGGTCACTGTACAGGGCTGTGCGCCCCTCAATGTAATACAGCAGCCTGCCCATTCCGCTGCCGCCGGCGCTGGCATCCGGATAACGCAGCAGTACCGGAACGACCGCGCTTTTGATGAATTTGTACATAAAGTAGCCCCAGAATAGCCGGTAAATGAATAGCAGAATCAGTATATAAAATTGCTCTTTCATGCTGTGCCAACCGCGGGTTATTGAACTTTTCACAATCTTTCACCTCACCAGACCAGAGTTCCGAGCAGGGTTTCAAGCAGTGTAGTGATACTGACAGTCCAGCGGGAAAGCTTGCTGTATTCAAGCTCTGCCATCCTGAAATTGTTAAGATGCTTACTTTCCAGCAGGATGGAATGCTCCGGATCAACCTCCGCGGAGACCAGCGGCGCTTTGTAGGATAGCTCGAAGGTAGTGCTCTTGCCCGCACCGTTCCAGTATTGCTGTACGGTATATCCGTCCGAGAAGGTGAATTTCACAGGAACATCTGCATAATGGCTGCCCTGGTTGCTTACATCCACAACAGCATCATACTGCAGGCCATCTCCTTCGCTGCTGCGCTTGACAGAGAGCGAGATGTCATCTACTGCAAAGTCAGGAGCGCCTCCGCCATATACATACTGGTCAAAGTAAGTCTGCCAAGACTGCTTGGTCACTTTCTCCACAACCTTTTGGAAGTCGGCGGTGGTAGGATGCTTGAAGCGGTATTTACGGGCATAAGCCGCAAGAATGGCATCCATATTTTTGGTTCCGGTAAGCCGTTCAATATCCTTCAGCACCAGCTTGCCCCGGATATATACATTCCGTGTATAGGCTTCATCCCCGCTGTACTTCCAGGTTGCAAGCTTGAGCGGCTGAGCGGAGGTGACCAGGCTCGACTGCAGCGGAAGGCTTGAAGCTACGCCGTATTCCTGTTCCATCAGCCGGTCTTCGGCATAGGAGGTGAAGCTCTCATCCAGCCAGGCTTCCTCGAATTCATTGCTGGCAACCATGCCATAGAAGAACTGATGGCCGATTTCATGGATTACTGTGCGCTCAAGTGTAGTGCCCGGCGATGCCTCTGCTGCGCCGAAGGCCGTAATCAGCGTCGGGTACTCCATGCCTCCGGCCCCGTTGCCTGACTCAGGCGGGACTACAATGGACAAGGTGGAGTAGGGATAAGGCCCGTACCATTTGCTGAAAGCCGTGAGGGCAGCCTCAGCAGCCTGGAAGTAGCGCTCCTGGAGATCCTTATGCAGCGGGTCCAAATAGAGCTTAATCCGTACCCCGGGCACCTGCGGCGCCGAGAAGGCCTTCTCGGCGACAATGAAATCCGGTGATGCCGCCCAGGCGAAATCATGAACATCATCAGCGTAGAACTGATAGATCTTGCGGTCGCCGGCCAGCTTCGCATTCTTCACCGGGAACCCGGTTGCAGCAACCGTGTAACGGGACGGAACGGAGATGGTTACGTTGTAGATGCCGAAGTCACTGTAGAATTCGGAGGTGCCGTGATACTGATGCAGATTCCAGCCTTCCTCCCTCAGCCCCCGGGTGCCGGCAGGCTCGTAGACGCTAATCTTGGGGAACCATTGCCCGGCCATAACGAAGTTACCTGCAGTGCCCATGCGGGCGAATATTTTGGGCAGCTTGACCTCAAACTTAAGCTTTAGCGTAACGCTCTCACCGCTGTTTACCGGCTGGGGCAGATGGACCTTGAGCAGGGTTGTATCCTGTACATTGCCGTCGTCAGGCTGAACATACTGAGTGCGCTGCATAAGTGAAACTCCCTCAGAGGTGCGCAGATCTGTCAGGGTAAGGCTGCCGAATCCGCCTGCAGGCATAGAATCTCCGCGAAGCGTGCCTCCGGACTCCTTCATGAAGGTGGTATTGCCGGAAGCGAATGCGTTAGGGTAGAGGTGAAAATAAAGCTCCTGCACCGGCTTCTTGCCCGGATGTGTCCAGGTCATCGTTTCAGTTGCGGTTAAAGTTTCCGTATCCTCCAGCAGCTGAACATCGATGTGATATTCCGTGACCCGCTGGCTTAATGCCTCAGATGCCGGAGGAGGGGTGATTTCCGGAAGAACAGACTGCACCGTCTGCGGCCCGGGCAGGGCGGCAGGGGACTTGGCCTCTTTCGGGGCAGCGGCCGTCCAAACGGCAGGGCTATGCCCTGACAGAATCCATATTCCGCCCCCGAGCAGGGTGAGGACGGCCAGAGCTGCGAAGATAAGGGTGTACCTTAATGAATGTGGCTTCATACTGTGATTCCTCCCGTGACAAGCATCTACGGGATGTATATGTTTGCATTCGCCGCATTATTAGCTAAAATTAAATAATTAGTGAATGGAAAGGATGTGCACATGTGGATAACATACAGCCGGAGGGCAAAAAACAGATTTCCCTTAATATTGTCAACGCCAGAGCCAAGCATAAGGGCTTCGGCGCAGGCTCCATAGAGCTGAATAATGTATCGCCGGTCATTATTGATCAGGGTGAAGCGGTTATCGATATCGGTGCCATGCATGCCAAGAGCAAAGTGGAGAAGGGCATTAAGTTCTCCATGAACCGGGAAGATGTCCCGGCCGGCAGACAGGTCTGGGTCGTATGGGTAGCGGTCGACCGTACCGCAGACAGCCAGTTCTACGGAGGCATCACTGCCTGTGAGATGTGGATTGATACTGAAGCCCGGCGGGGCTGGAAGATTCTCGCGGATCATGTCAATAAGCTGGATGCTGCGCTCAAGCGGAAGGTGATTCTGGAGGGGCTTGGCGCACCGGAGCGGGCAGCGCTGAAAGCACTGCTGATGGCCCATAACCCAGAGTGGTGGGCGGCTTCGCCGGAAGAGCTGAAGGCGCCCTTGTCGGAGCTGGAATAACAGTGTAGGTAAGGATACAACTGCAAACAAGGCTTGGCTCTCTGTCAGCAGAGGACCAAGCCTTATATGTAATTTGTATAAGATTTCCGGTCTACGTATTACTGTGTTACTCTGCCTGGTGAGCTTAGCTTGCGCTTTAGCTGGCTTACTCGGGCCTGGCTGATTCCGAGGACCTCGGCAAGCTCCTTCTGATTGGCGTAGGGATGCTCCTCCATAGCCTTCACCAGCCGCTGGCTCATTTCTTCAGTCTTACTCCTGCGCCCTCCGCGGACAGGCTCGGTATCCTTCTCAGCTGCTGCAATTGAAGCGGCGGCGGTCTCCTCAGACCCGCGCCCGGGATCGCCCAGCTCCTGCAGGCATGCCTTACAGATGAACTGGTCCTTGTAGTAGGTTACCTGATCAAGGCTTCTGCAGAACGTGCATTCTGTGGAGGTGTACTTTCGCAGTACAATAATTTCCTCATTTAGAATAAAAAACTCGATGGGATCCCCAATGTCGATATTTCGTGTCATGCGGATTTCTACGGGAACCACAATTCTACCAAGACTGTCTAAACTCCGGATCATGCCTGTATCTTTCATTCCATGTCCCTCATTTACATCTTTATATTTTTTGTGGATACCTTCTGATTATAGCAGTAATTGTAAGTTTAGAGAACGGGGAAAGCGCATACAAATGGGGTCATATCTTGTCGCTTTATAGAGGAATTAGCCGGTATACGGCGGATTAGAGACTATTGGTTATATGTACATGAAAAACCTCTCCTTTGGGGGATTTCCCAGAGGAGAGGCTGATTAGGGTTCTCTAACTTTTACCCAAATTCAGGGCGGCGAAACAGCCGGAGGAAAATTCAGGACAGAACGAAAGGCTGAGCCTCCCGGCTTACGACGGAAACATAGGGATTACCCCGGAGGTAGAAGCGCCAGGGGCGTTCTGCGTATTCCTCTGCATAAGGAATATTAATGCGCGGTGACTGGACGATGTCCAGCGACTCAGGTGCCTCTCCCTGCTCAAGCCAGAGCGGACCGCCCCGCAGATCAAGTCTTGCCGCATTCAAGGTCTTATCGACCGCAAGCGCACGGCATAGCTTGCCCGGTCCGCCGGACAGATCGGACGGCTTGCGGACGGCGGTTCCCCGGCAGGCAGCCATAAGCTCCGCATCCTTAGCGGTAAGCGGCTCGACCGCCCGGATGAGGACCGCATGCGGATCGTCCTCAGCGGCAGTCACTACATTAAGGCAGTGGTACATGCCGTAGATCAGGTATACATAAGCGCAGCCGCCGGCGCTGAACATGACTTCTGTGCGGGCAGTCCGGCGGCCGCCGTAAGCATGGCTTCCCTTGTCCTCGGCACCGCCATAGCTCTCCGTTTCTACAATACGGCAACGGATCTCGCCAGCCCCGGTACGGCGGACCAGATGCTGTCCGAGCAGATGCGGGGCAGCATTGACTGCGTCAAGCGCATAAAGCTCGGGCCGCAGCATCCGCTGTGCGGCGGCATCCCGGCCGCCTGAGTAATTCTGCTTCATGGATGGGAGCACCTTTCTGCGGCGGAATAGCGCTGCAGGGCAGCAGCGCCAGTGCCGTGCTCCTCCTATCGTAACGCAAGGCAGTCTGCGGCGGCAATGCCGGTCAGTTCATCCACCAGCGCTTAATGTTACTCCAGAGGGAATGCTCCTCCTTGGCAGGACCCTCCGTATCCGCCGGGCTGTCTGCTCCCGGGTAGCCTTCACCAGTCCCGGTGCTGTGCTGATCACAATATTCTGTGGGCTCTGTGCCGCTGATGAAGGCCGTAAGCACTTTCTCGGGACAAGCCGCTGTAGCCAGCTTGCCGGACTGGGGATTGATATATAAGCTGACTACACCATCAGGAATCGGGAAAATTTTGGGCGGGACATTCGCCAGCGCTTTCTCAGTGAATTCAGCAAAGATCGGCGCTGCCCTTCTTCCGTCAGCAGTTGCGATATCGCGGCCCTTATCATAGCCTACCCACACTGCCGTGGACAGCTCCGGTGTGAAGCCGACCATCCAGCCGTCGGTATCGGTGGTCCCGGTTTTGCCGGCAACAGGACGCTTGATCAGCGAGGCTACCCGGTTTCCTGTTCCTCCGCTTTCGAAGACGCCCTCCATCAGCCGGGTCAGCACATAGGCTGCTGCCGGCTCCACCACAGCTTCACCCTGAGTCCGGGGAGCTTCATATAGAAGACGCCCGCCGGCATCGGTAATTTTCAGAACTGCGGTAACCGGCTGCTTCACTCCGCCCCCGGCAATAACAGCGAAGGCAGAAGCCATTTCCAGCGGGCTGACCGGTGAAGTGCCAAGCGCCAGGGAAGGGACGCTCTGCAGCGGGCTGTTAATCCCGAGGCCCTCTGCCATCGCTGCGACTTTATCGGCGCCGATCTTCATAATTGTATTTACGGCATAGATATTGTCGGAAGCGGCAATGGCCTGCTGCATGTTGATTTCACCGAGATATTTGTCGCCGAAGTTCCTGGGCTGATAGGTTTTGCGGTTATTGTCGTAATGGAACAGCGTCGGCTGGCTGTTGAAGACAGACAATCCGGTCATCATCCGTGAGGAGAGCGCGGTTAAATACATGATCGGCTTAAAGGAAGAACCGGGCTGGCGGGTGGTAGCGAGGACATGATTAAATGCGCTCGCCCGGTAATTGGTGCCCCCGACCATAGCCTTAATATAGCCGGTGCGGGGGTCAATGGATACCAGCCCCGTCTCCAGCTCGCTGTTATGATCCATACCCTTGTCCACCGCTTCCTCAGCAGCCTGCTGCATGTCCGGGTCAAGGGTCGTATAGACATTCAGTCCCCCCTGGTCCAGCTCCTCGCTGCTGATATGAAGAGTGCCGGTTACAATGCTGCGCACATAATCACGGAAGTAGGGAGCTGCGGCAGCGGTGTTTTTTTCACCCTGAGGTTTGAAATCCAGTTTCTCTTCTCTGGCCGCATCCGCCTGCGATTCGCTGATATCCCCTACTTCAACCATCGCAGCAAGGATGATACCCTGGCGTTTCACCGCGCTGTCCAGATGCGTGTAAGGAGAATAATAGGTCGGGCCTTTGGGGATTCCGGCCAATATGGCACTTTCCGCCAGATCCAGGTCTGCAGCGGATTTGCCAAAATACATCTGTGAGGCGGCTTCAATCCCATAAGCACCATGGCCGTAATAGATTTCATTCAGATACATATTCAGAATCTCGTCTTTGCTGTATTCCATTTCAAGCTGAAGCGTGTACAGGGCTTCTTTGCTCTTGCGGGTCCAGGTCTTCTCATGGGTCAGATACAGATTCCGTGCCAGCTGCTGGGTAAGTGTACTGGCTCCCTGGGTACGCCCGCCTGCCTGCAGGTTGGCGAGCACAGCTCTCCCCATTCCCTTCAGATCAAAGCCTGCATGGCTATAGAATTTGCGGTCCTCCACAGCGAGAGTAGCCTGGATGAGCAGCGGTGATATTTGATTAAGCTCTACCGGGTCGCGGCTGCGGCCGTCTGTAGTGAAGGTAGTCAGTACATTGCCCCTGGCATCAAGCAGCCGGGAGCGGATATCATCCCCGATCGGGGGGAGCGGTTTCTGATATAAGAGCCCGAGCAGGATTCCGGCTCCAAGCAGGGTCAGCAGGGAAGCGAACGCCAGCAGCCGGAAGAGCCGGCGGAGGCGGCGTTTAGGAACTTTGGGTGCAGCAGATTCGCGCGGCATGAGATCAGGCTCCTTCGGTTTCGCGCAGAAACGGTACAGTCCTGTAAGACCCGGAGGCAGTTTCTGCTAGTACTCCTCATTATGGGAAAGGAAGCCGGCAGATATTCATACCGGGGGGAGGGCAGGCAGAGGCGGCTTGGATAACGGTAACCAAATTGTCTTCTTTTTGTGACCTTGCCGGGGTAGAGTATACAGTCTCCGGGGCAGTATAACTGAGTAGTGACGGATACAGGGCAATAACAACAGCTGGAGGGATTATTATGAAATGGACTATAGCAATAAAGCGGACAGCCTTAATTATTCTGTCAGCCGGAATACTGGCGGTCTCCGGCACAGGTATACCGGGAACGGAGACCGGTTCCGCTGCTGCTGCACCGGCATGCGGCTCCGGAGATCACGGCTTGCTGCGGGAGCTGCAGGCGAAGCATTCCGGTGCTGATACAGCGCCGCTCGGCTTCACCGATATTCAGTTTCTGAGCGCGAGCACCGGACGGGCTGCCGGTGACGGCTTCCTGATCGGCACCTCGGACGGGGGCTGTCATTTCCAGAAGATCTATGAAGGGCAATGGAGCTTCCGGCAGATTGATTTCATTAATAATGTGCAGGGACGGGCACTGGCTGGCCTGCAGGATACATTCGGGACGTATCTGATCAGTACGGCAGACGGGGGCTCTACCTGGAAGAAAGTAAGCGAGCAGCCAATGGACTTTGAGCGTATTCACTTTACGGACAGTACACACGGATTCGGCTACAGCCAGAAGTCCGCTTATTATACAGCGGACGGCGGACGAAGCTGGAGCCAGATTCCTACCCCGGTAAACACGCAGGGTGCCGAGTTTACCAGCCGGACAAAGGGCTGGGCGGTGGTCGTGCAGGAGGGCACCGGATATCAGGTTATGAATACAGCGGATGGCGGATTAACCTGGAAGACCTCACTGAAAGCGGCAGCTGCCTATCCGGTGGGCGGGCGGATCTATGCTCAGGGCAGCCAGGTCTATGCGCTGCTGTACGGGGACTCAGGGATGTCACAGACCTCGTATTCCCTCTATGCCAGCAGCGGAGGCAGCTGGAAACGGATTATTGCGATGGATACCGCAGGCGGCGGACCGGCGCCGGGCAGCGGCGCAGCGCAGCTGACGACGGGACCTGCTGGCGGCAAGCCGGGCAACATGCAGCTCATCGGCAATAGCACAGCGTACCTGCTCGGGTATTCCCCGGCTGGAGAAAAGGTAGCTGTGGGGCGTTCCTATAACGGCGGTAAAAAGTGGACGAATCAGCCGGCTGTAGCAGGCTATGACGGTATTATTTCATTTCCGGATGCCAAGCGGGGATGGATGGCGGTCAGGGGGCCCGGACAATCTGCTCTCTTGGCTACCGAAGACGGAGGGGCAACCTGGAAACAGAAATTTGCTTTTAAGCCGACAGGCCAGTAAGTGCTGCGGCTGCTATTAAGTGATCAAGACAGCCGGATAAGGCATAACGCAATCTAGAAATAAGCGGCTCCGAACAGCGGGGCCGCTTATTTTGTGTGAGTAATACAAATATTGAGATTTTTGGAACATAAAAGGCGAACCCGAAACGCATCTAGAAGGTCTTATATGCATAGTCAGGTTAGACATGTTTTTAAGGGGTGAAGGGATGGAGGCCAAGGAGCTGTTCGAGATGTATAAAGAGCCTGTCTACCGGGTATGCCGTTATTTGCTGTCCAATGTTACAGATGCGGAGGATGTCTGCCAGGAGGTATTTGTTAAGGCTATTCTGGCTGACAGGTCGGAAGTCAGGAATATGAAAGCCTGGCTTATACGGATTGCTGTCAACGAGAGTAATTCGCTGCTTAGAAGGAGGGCAAAAGGGCGGGATAAGGAACGAAGCCTTTTTTTGAGCGAGCGCAGGGCAGCGTACAACTCTGTTGAGGCTGCTGCAGAGCAGCATGAATTAACCGGACAGTTCTATCTGATGTTTCAGCAGCTTCCTGTGAAGGTGCGGGAAGTCCTGATTCTTCGTTATTCCGGGGAATTATCCATAAAGGAGACAGCGGCTTTACTGGACATTCCGGAAGGAACCGTCAAATCGAGAGGAAACAGGGGGCTGCGGATACTAAGAAGGATTATGCGCAAGTCATCCGGACAAAAGGAGGGCTGCCCGCCATGGGAGCAGATTATGAAAATGTAGTATCTCGGTATTTGGAGCAGCTGCCAGAGCACTCACCTGATTATGCTGCAATGTGGCAACGGATCGAGGATGAGGCCGCCGGCCGCAAAGCTGGATGGACCAGGGACAACGTCAGTGACTCTTCTTTACTGCGGAGCAAACAAGGGAAAAACCTGCGTATGCTGATTCTGGCCGGTGCAGCAGCTGTTTGTCTTTTGTTGGGCCCGGTACTGTTTATGTGGACCGGAACGGAAAGAGCGGCCCATCCACCGGCCGGGATAGGGCAGACTATCGGTCAAGAAACAACATTAAATGGGGTCACGCTAACACTGGGCACGGTGATGGCAGCACCGGGTTTTGCAGGCGGCGATTCCCTGGTTCAGTTATACGCCTCGCTAAAGCTGAAGGGCGGTTTGAAGTACGACCAAGTCGTATTTGCTGAAGAGACTCTGACGGAGCTGTCAACCGGCGAACAGAAGATATTGCCGCGAGGAGGATTCAAGCTGGCAGAAGAGGGGAGCGGGTTAGCTAAAATATACGATATCAACGGGCTAAGCATGACAGCAGCCGAAGGTGAATTCCGTTTATCCGCCAAAAATCTGCTGCTCCGGGGGCAAAAGGAAGCCTCGCTCGGCAGAATTGTACAAGAGGAGGGCAGCCTGCCGCGAACCGGCCTTATATCCGTCCTGTCCATGAAGCGCACAGGAGATCAGCTGACCGTTCAATATACGTCAGCAGCCAAAGATCAGCAAGCTAATAATAAATTGATAATAAGAGTAGGCAATGCTGTTGTGAAGGCCGGAAATACTTCAACAGACGATGAGGGGAGACATACAGATATTTTTTATTTAAACGGTCTTACAGAGGATCAGATCCGAAAAGGGGAGCTGTGCTATTCATACACCGAAACGGTCCGGACCATCACCGGGGATTGGGTGATTGATTTTAAAATCGATTTCGCAGAAGCCAGCCAGCCGGCAGAACTATATGCGTTGGCACCGGATCCGGGCTTGCTCACAAAAAGCGGAATTGCCCTGGAACAGCTGTCCTTATCACCATTGCAGACTGAAATTTCTTACGCCCGGAAGCGGCCCTTCGACATTGAGCATCCCCTGGGTACAGTTCTCCGGTACAGCGGGGTGAAGCTGAAGGTAGGAGGGGAAGTAATAACAGGACAGCAGATAGACGATGCAGATGCTGGCGGTACCGGGGGAAGCTTCTGGTTTTTGCGGCAGTACAAAGACTGGAGGAATCAGCCTATAACGCTGGAGCTTTCCGGCGCGGTAAGGCTGGAACGGGACTTGTCCGGGAATTGGGCAAGGCTGCCTGCAGCAAGAGAAGAGAAACAACTGGTTTTATTAAAATTAGGCAACCTTGATAAGATAGAGTATACCGTTATTCAACAGGGCACCGAGCTGATTGTTCAAACAACAGTCCCTAAGACAATCAGTATCATGTATGGGACGGTATTAAGGGTAGACGGGAAGCTTGTTCACCCGGATCCAAATCGTTCATGGTTCTCTGCAGATTACAATCGCCGAACCGATTATTTTGCCGGGATACCGCTTAAGGCAGCTATTGAAATCAATCCGGGAACTTACGGGATTTCCGATCCATCAGGAGATGCAGCTGTCAGACTCCAATAGTTATGCTTCACTGTATAGTGGCATGCGGTCTTTCCTCCATGTGTGATTTTTAGACCGGTTATGGTAAAATTTTAGATACTTTAACAAATGAACGTCTATATCAGGCTTAGGAGGATGGCCGCCATGGCTTTTCGCGTATCCGCAGTACAGTATCACCTGCATACAATTTCTTCCTTCGGGGAGTTCGCTGCCCAGTGCGAGCATTATATAAAAACAGCCGGGGAGTACGGCGCTGAGTTCATCCTGTTCCCGGAATTTCTCACCACCCAGCTGATGTCTATCGGCGATGAACAAGGCAATGCCTTGGGGATAGAAGACCTGCCGCAGTTTACAGACCGTTACCGGGAGCTGTTCTCCGGCTTTGCTGTGAAGCACGCTGTGCATATTATCGGCGGGACCCATGTACTGCGCAGAAACGGTAAGCTCTATAATGTAGCCCATCTGTTTTATCCGGACGGGAGAATTGTCGAGCAGGCCAAGCTGCATATTACCCCGGCTGAGGTAGAGGGCTGGAATATGGGGGCGGGCGAAGGGCTGGAAGTGTTCGAGACAGACAAAGGCACCATCGCTATGCTGACCTGTTACGATATTGAATTTCCCGAGATTGTACGCATGGCCCGGGCTAAGGGAGCGGATGTAATCTTCTGCCCTTCCTGCACAGATGACCGGCACGGCTTCCACCGGGTACGGTATACGAGCCATGCACGGGCAATCGAGAATCAGGTTTATGTCGTGCTGACCGGAACGGTCGGCTCCCTGCCTACAGTCGATCTGATGCGGGCGAACTTTGGCCAGGCGGCAGTAATCACACCTAATGATATCCCGTTTCCTCCGCAGGGCCTGCTGGCTGAAGGGGAAATTAACGGGGACATGATCATCACGGCTGATCTGGATCTGGATCTGCTGTACCGCGTCCGGGAACACGGATCCGTAACGACCTGGCGTGACCGCCGGACCGATTTGTATACCGACTGGAAGTAAGGGGGAACAATCCGAATGTACTATTCAAGCTTCTATGCCTTTAATGGCCAGACTCCGGTGCAGGCGGTTATCCGCAGCTACACGGAAGCTGATTTTGCCGGGCTGATTACGATCCAGTCTGAAGCGTTTCCGCCGCCTTATCCTGCTGAATTGTGGTGGAACCGGGAGCAGCTGCTGAATCATGTAACGCTTTTCCCGGAAGGGGCTTTATGCGTCGAGGTAGAGGGGGAGCTGGCCGGCTCGGTAACCGGATTGAAAATAAACTTCAGCCCGGAGACCCCTGCGCTTCATCATACCTGGTCGGAGGTTACGGGGGACGGGTATCTGACTACGCATCAGCCGGACGGGAACACACTGTATATTGCCGATCTCTGCGTCCGGCCCAAATACCGCAAGCTCGGACTGGGCAAGGTGCTGGTTCAGTCGCTGTATCATGTAGTAGTGCAGCAGAAGCTGGAGCGGCTGCTTGGAGCGGGGCGGATGCCCGGCTACCATATGAAAGCGTCTATGATGACGGCGGAAGAATACCTGGCTGGAGTTACGGCCGGGGAATGGACGGATCCTGTAATTACTTTTCTGCTGCGCTGCGGGCGGTCGCCTGTGGGAGTGGCAGCGGATTATCTGGAGGATGAAGAGTCAGGGAATTACGCGGCGCTGATGGAGTGGCGGAATCCTTTTCTATTATAAAAAGAAACTGGAGGAGTTTGAATGCACACTAAGCTGGAATACAGAAGAATCACAAGTCTGGCCGACCCTTTGTTCGGGCAAGTACATAATATGCTGGCAGAAGTATTTCCTCCTGAGGAAGTACTGGAATACAGCCTTTGGAAAGAACCGCTGGAGGATCCGGGTATCCGCGTATTCGCAGCTGTGCAGGACGGGACAGTTGTCGGCACCACGGAATACCGCTATTATGCAGACTGGAATGTGGCGATGACCGATTTCACCATCATTGGCCGGGAAGGGCTTGGCGTGGGGCGGTTTCTGGCGCAGAACCGTCTTCAGGACCTGCAGAAGCTGGCGGCTGATAATCACGCAGAGCTGCTGGGCATGTTCGCCGAGATCTATGATCCGTACCGGGTAGCCTACGATTTCGGAGGCATCAAGCCGATGGACCCGTTTGTCCGCCGTGAGGTGCTGTCCCATCTCGGTTATAAACGGATTGATTTCCCGTATGTGCATCCCTCCTGGCAGGGTGACGGCGAGGCGGTATCCGGGCTTGACCTGTGCTTCATGCCGGGCAGTGAGGATGTGGAGGAGATCGGAGCCGGGCTCGTTGCCGATTTCCTGACCCGTTATTACGCTGTGCTGAAAGATAAACCGGACGCCTGGACGTCCATGGTAGAGCAGCTTCGTACCCGCGATAAGCTTGCGCTGCTCCCGCTGTGATGAATGGTGCTGACGAATTAGCCATTGAATTGCTCTAATGATCTGGATATAGTGTACAATGGGAAAGCGAATATGACCTTACTGAATAATAAGTTCGATTAAGCGAGGAACATGTGATGACTGAGGTGCAGCAAGGCAAATACGGCGTTTCCGTAACGCTGGTGAGTGTGCAGGGCGGCGGGCGGAATGTAGTGCAGGCAGCAGGAGAGGCTACGGCCAAGGGGCAGTCGCTGTATATCCGTTATGAAGAAATGCAGCCGGGCCCGGAGGGAAACGAGGTATCTGTCCGCAACACCCTGAAGATCACAGAGGGCGGCCTTAAGCTGATCCGTCACGGCGGAGTCCAGTCGGAGCAGTCTTTCGAGCCGGGACAGCAGCTGCCGGGATTTTACCGCTCGCCTTATACACAGTTTAATCTTACAACCGACACCCGGAAGCTCGATATCAAGCGCGATGGACGATCGCTTGCCGTCTCGTGGGAATATGATCTCTACGTATACGGTGAGTTATCAGGACAGTTCGCTATAAGTTTGAATATACAGGAGGAACCACAATCATGACACAAAGTTTAAATCCGCTCCAGCTCGCCCACGAACGGGTGAAGGAGGCCATTGCTGAGGCCATTGTCGCAGCCGGCCTGGTCTCCCGGGAAGAGCTGCCCGCCATTGTGCTGGAAGTACCTAAGGACAAGGCTCATGGAGATATGGCTACCAATGCCGCTATGCAGCTGACCAAGATTGCCAAGCGGAATCCGCGGCAGATTGCCGAAGCCATCATAGAGCATCTGGATACGGGCCGCGCTTCTATTGAGAAGGCGGAAATTGCCGGACCGGGCTTCATTAACTTTACTTTATCCAAAAGCTATCTGTATCCCGTCATTGCGGCAGTAGCGGCGCAGGGTGAGGATTACGGACGTGTGGCTATCGGCCTAGGGCAGCGCATTGAAATGGAGTTTGTCAGCGCGAACCCGACCGGCAGCCTGCATCTGGGACATGCCCGCGGTGCCGCTGTCGGCGATGCGCTCTGTAATGTGCTGGATTACGCCGGGTATCATGTGACCCGGGAATACTACATTAATGATGCCGGCAATCAGGTTGCCAATCTGTGCAAATCGATTGAGACCCGCTACCTGCAGGAGCTGGGCCAGCAGGCCGAGATGCCGGAGGACGGCTATCACGGGGAAGACATCAAAGGCTTCGCTAAGGAGCTTGTAGCCGAGAAGGGTGATTCCCTGCTTGAGATGACTCCCGGCGACCGGGCGGCCTTCTTCCGTACTTACGGGCTCACGAAGGAGCTGGACAAGATCAAACGCGATCTTACCTCCTTCCGGGTGAACTTCGATATCTGGTTCAGCGAAACCTCACTCTACGAGAACGGTGAAGTGCTGCGTTCACTGGATGAGCTGCGCGAGCGCGGCGAAGTCTATGAACAGGAAGGCGCAACCTGGCTGCAGACGACCAAATACGGTGACGACAAGGACCGCGTGCTGATCAAGAATGACGGTACCTATACGTACCTGACTCCGGACATCGCTTATCACAGTGATAAGTACGGCCGCGGCTACGATAAAATGATCAACATCTGGGGTGCGGACCACCATGGTTATATCCCGCGGATGAAGGCTGCGATGTCAGCGCTCGGCAATGATCCCGAGAAGCTGGTTGTCCTGATTGCGCAGATGGTCAGCCTGTTCCAGAACGGCGAGAAGGTTAAAATGTCCAAACGGACCGGTAAAGCCGTGACCATGGAAGACCTGATGGAGGAAGTAGGCATTGATGCGATCCGTTACTTCTTCACAATGCGCAGCATGGATTCCCATCTGGACTTTGACATGGATCTGGCGATTTCGACATCCAATGAGAACCCGGTCTTCTATGTGCAGTACGCGCATGCACGGATTTGCAGCATCTTCCGCCAGGCGGAAGAGCAGGGAATTGTAATCCCTGATTACAGCGAGATTGATTACAGCAAGCTGACAGCCGCGCATGAATATGATCTGCTCCGCAAGATCGGTGAGCTGCCTGCGGAAATTACCGTTGCAGCCGAGAGCTATGCTCCGCACCGCCTGATCCGTTATGTATATGATCTGGCTTCGCTGTTCCACAGCTACTACAAGGCTGAGCGCGTAATCACTGAGGATGCCGCCCAGACCGTAGCCCGCCTCGCCCTGCTGGGCGCTGCACGCACGACGATTGCGAACGTCCTGCGCCTGGTTGGCGTTACCGCACCGGACCGGATGTAGGCCCGGATTATAATGCAAAGCACCGCCCCTGTAACCGGGGGCGGTGCTTTTTGGTGGGCCGGCGCGCCTGCCGGGCGGCGCGAACGGCGCCGTGCCTACGCCTGCGAAGCGGCGGCGGTCTTGGCCACCGCGCCGCTGCCGCTGCCGCTGCCGGCGCGCCTTGCCCGGGCGCCTGCGCGCAGCAGGCGCAGCGCATCGGCCGCGCCGCCGCCTAGGGCTGCGCGGCGCTGGCCCTTGCGCAGCCGCACCGGCGTGGCCGTGCGGCGCAGCAGCTGCTTTAGCTCGCGGGGCGTCAGCCCCGGGCGGAGCGCAAGCAGCAGGGCCGCGGCACCGGTGACATGGGATGTCGCCATGGAGGTGCCGCTCATCTCTTTGTACCCCTCCCGCAGCCAGCAGGAGGGGATGCCCTCGCCAGGCCCGTACGCATCGATGTACGGGCCGCGGTTGCTGAAGGCGGCGACGCGCTGCCTTCTGTCAAGGGCGCCTACGGCAATTGTCTCCGGATAGCGCGCGGGGTAATCCCCGCCGCGCTTGCCGTCGTTGCCGGAGGAGGCGATGATGGCAATCCCGGCCCGGTAGGCCTTGATTACCACATCGTGCAGTGCTTTGCTCCGGGTCTTCATCCCGAAGCTCATATTAATGATATCGATCTTGTTCTGGACGCACCAGTCGATCCCGAGGACAATATCCGACACATAGGCTGAGCCGCTGTGGTCAAAAGCCTTAACCGGATAAAGCAGCGCCCTTGGGGCTACGCCCATCATGCCGCGGGTGCCTCCGGCTGCCGCCAGTGTCCCGGCAATATGGGTGCCATGCCCATTGTCATCGAGCGGCATCATGCCGCGGTTCAGCAAGTTAACTCCGGAAGCAAGCGTATGCTTCAGATCGGGATGGCGAAAGTCCACGCCGGTGTCAATTACGCCGATTTTTACATGAACACCGGTGGATCTGGACCAGGCCTGGGGGGCGTGAATCGCTTTAACCCCCCAGGGAATCGCGGCGGAGCTGCTCTTATCAGCGGAGAGCGAGTGCACCTGAATCCGGTGATCTTCTTCTATACATAGGGAGCCGGCATAGCGGTCCATCAGCCTCTCTGCCCCGGAGACAGGAACAAAGAAGGCCCGGATCAGTGTAGATACCTGAACCTGCCGCAGGCCGGGTGTTTTGGTCTTCAGTGACTTCCACTGTGACAGTGCTCCGGCATACATGCGGGGGTCATGGAAGGTCACAATGCGCCGCTGCGCATTTTTGGGGGCAGCCGATATTTCTTCAAGCAGCATCTGCCAAAATCCGTAATAATCCATAGGTTACGCCGTCCCCTCCTCGGTGCCGTGCTGCCATATAGTATGAAGGGAGGCGGAGGGCCGAATGGGAACTTGCCCTTTTTTAAGTAAATGGGCTGCCCATCGTGTCAAAAACCGGGGGATCACATAAAATAAACAGAGGGAACTGTGAGGCTCCCTTTGCAACATCCCGTAAGGAGCCGATCCTTGGCGTGGATACAGTCATGTGCGGAGGGATTCCCCTCCGCCTTTTTTAAAAATAAGCATTTATATGTTTCACATAATAACTTATCCTTCTATCTCTCGCTGAAACGGTACCCTCCTTAGAAAGGACGGCCAAGCCGTTTCCACTTGATAAATAAGAAATCAGAGCTTCCGCTATACCCGGCATACCGCTTCAGCCCAGGCTCTTCCATGATTTGCTGTAATAGACTTGCATTTTGTACTCAAATAGGTTTTACTTAGGTTTGTTAATGGAAATCATGAATGAAGCATGGACTGAATGTGAACAATGCGTGAGAGGAAGTGTCCTTTAGTGAGTACGCCACTCAATTTAAAGTTGGACCCTGAGAAAGTTAAAGAAATGCCGATGGTAGACCTGGCTTTCCTGGTGCTTAAGGCAGCCAATACGCCTTACTATTACCGTGACCTGATGGTTGAGGTAGCCAAGCTGCGCGGTATGACCGATCAAGAAAGCCAAGATACGATTGCACAGTTATATACCGAGATCAACATTGACGGGCGTTTTGCCTGTGTTGGAACTAATCTGTGGGGCCTGAAGCGCTGGTACCCTCTGGAACGCTCCGATGACCCTGTCGGCAACACCAAGCGCGTGCGCATCATTAACGATGAGGACGACGATTTGGAAGATGACGACTTTGCGGAAGAAGAAGAGAATTACTCTGCCGAGGAAGAGGATTTCGATGCGATTGATGAAGATCGTGACGACCTCTATTCTGACGACGACAGCGAAGAGGAAGTTGACGAGGATGTTGTCATTGATGAAGACGACATTGACGAAGACGATGTCGACGATGAGGATTCCGAGGAAGACGAATCAGGCGATGCGGATGAAGAGGACGACAACGACAATTATTAAATTAGTGTTACCTGAGGGTTAAATCGTCCCTTGACACGGGCGGGACCGTCAGAGTAAACTATTGCATGGGCTTATAATGAAAGTTAATATTTTTTCTAAAATAAAAAGTGCCCCCGGTTCTACGGGTGTCACTTTTTTGTTTTTTTAGATGCCATAAACCTGCATTTTTCCAGGATTCCGGAAATGCCGGTCTTTAAGTTTGGCGGATGGAAGCAACTTTTGGGTTCCCCGGTTTGATGATGGAAAAAAGGGTTACGATAAGCAACAAGCGTCCCCTGAATTTCTGGACTTTATTTAGGAGGGTTTTACAGTGACAAAGTATATTTTTGTAACGGGTGGCGTTGTGTCTTCCCTGGGCAAAGGCATCACTGCCGCTTCGCTGGGCAGACTGCTCAAGAACAGAGGTCTGAAGGTAACGATCCAGAAGTTTGATCCTTACATTAACGTAGACCCGGGAACGATGAGTCCTTATCAGCACGGGGAAGTATTTGTAACCGATGACGGAGCAGAGACTGACCTGGACCTCGGACACTATGAGCGGTTTATTGACATCAACCTGTCCAAGAACAGCAACGTAACGACAGGCAAAATCTATTCCTCCGTAATCAGCAAAGAACGCCGCGGCGAATACTTAGGCGGAACTGTTCAGGTAATCCCGCATATCACGAATGAAATCAAGGAACGGGTATTCCGCGCCGGCCGTGAGACCGGTTCGGATGTAGTCATTACGGAAATCGGCGGTACAGTCGGTGATATCGAGAGCCTGCCGTTCATGGAAGCCATCCGTCAGATCAAGAGCGACATCGGCCGGGAGAATGTGATGTACATTCACGTAACCCTCATCCCATACATCAAGGCTGCGGGAGAAGTGAAGACCAAGCCGACACAGCATAGTGTGAAGGAACTGCGCAGCATCGGAATTCAGCCGAATGTGATTGTCTGCCGTACAGAATATCCGCTTACTGACGATATGAAGGCCAAGCTTGCCCTGTTCTGTGATATCGATAAGAATGCCGTTGTGGAATGCCGTGACGCTTCTACGCTGTACGAAGTTCCGCTGAATCTGCGCGATGAAGGCCTGGACGAAATTGTGGTCAATCATCTGAAGCTGACTACACCTGCACCGGATATGCGTGAATGGGAGAGTATGCTGAGCCGGATTCAGCAGCTTGAGCGTACCGTAGAGATTGCCATTGTAGGTAAATATGTGGCACTGCATGATGCCTATCTGAGTGTAGTCGAATCCCTTTCGCATGCCGGTTTTGCCGCTAATGCAGAAGTGAAGATCCGCTGGGTAGATGCAGAGCTGGTTACTGATGAGAATGTGGACGAGCTGCTGGGCGGCATTGGCGGAATTCTGGTTCCGGGCGGCTTTGGTGACCGGGGAATCGAAGGTAAAATCTCTGCTATCCGCTATGCACGCGAGCAGTCCATTCCATTCTTCGGAATCTGCCTCGGTATGCAGGTATCTGTAATCGAGTACGGCCGTTCTGTGCTTGGACTGGCAGGTGCGAACAGCTCCGAGATCGATGCGGCTACTCCGCATGCGCTGATTGACCTCCTGCCGGAGCAAAAGGATATTGAGGATATGGGCGGCACGATGCGTCTTGGCCTGTATCCGTGCAAGCTTGCGCCGGGGTCCCTTGCTATGTCCTGCTACGATGATGAACTGGTCTACGAGCGCCACCGTCACCGGTATGAGTTCAACAACGCTTACCGTGATGAAATGGAAAAAGCAGGACTGGTCTTCTCCGGAACCTCCCCGGACGGCCGTCTGGTGGAAATTGTCGAGCTGCCGGGACATCCTTGGTTCCTGTCGGTGCAGTTCCATCCGGAATTTACTTCCCGTCCGAACCGTCCGCAGCCGTTGTTCCGTGAATTTGTGAAAGCTTCGCTCACGCATTCCGAACAGCTGTAAACTGAATTGATTGTACAGGCCTGCAGGGCCTCGAATGCTTAAGCCTCCTTCGGGAGGCTTTCTTTTTTGATATTATGCTTTAGCAAAAATTATCCCTGTATGGCCGGAGTGCTGCCAATTAATGGAGAAGTCCTTTATATGGCATAGATTTACGCATTTTAACCAATTAGCAGGATTTTGGCTGCAAAGCACGAATAATAGGTTTCGATAGACTAAGTTGAAGCGGGGCCGTTAGCTGTGAGAGAGCGCGGTATAGACAATCTGCCTTAAATTGTAGGAGGGTATCGAATGGAAAAAAAGAAAGTGTTAATCGTGGATGATCAGAATGGGATCCGGATTCTCCTCATGGAAGTGTTCAATAGTGAAGGTTATGCCACCTTTCAGGCAGCTAACGGTAAATTAGCGCTGGATATCGTCCGTAAGGAATCGCCGGATATGGTTCTGCTTGATATGAAAATCCCCGGAATGGACGGGCTGGAGATTCTTAAGCATCTGAAGGAGCTCAACCCGGCCATAAAAGTAATAATGATGACTGCCTACGGAGAGCTGGATATGATAAAGGAAGCGACCAAGCTGGGAGCCCTGATGCATTTTACCAAGCCGTTTGATATCGATGAAATGCGGGTGGCTGTCAATATGCATCTTCATAATAAGTCGGTAGATCAGTGCAGCTAGCCTAACAATCCCTGGTTTGGGCAAGTCCTGTTATGGATACGCTAAGGAAGAAAAGCCCGGTTTATATGCAGGCTGGCTGAATATCGTCCCACCGGGACATTTTTTTGTGTACCCTATTTAGTATTTGACACAGGATGTGCTATAATAGGCCTGTATGTGATGTCGGCTTATATAAGCAACCCAAACATTTTAGGAGGATTGAAACCATGCCATTAGTATCTATGACAGACATGTTAACCAAAGCACTTGAAGGAAAATATGCAGTTGGCCAGTTCAATATCAATAACCTGGAGTGGACTCAAGCGATTCTTGCTGCAGCAGAAGAAGAGAAGTCCCCGGTAATTCTTGGTGTATCCGAAGGTGCAGCCCGTCACATGGGCGGATTCTACACTGTTGTTAAGATGGTTGAAGGTCTTATTCATGACATGAAGATTACTGTTCCTGTATCCATCCACCTGGATCACGGTTCAAGCTTTGACAAGTGTAAAGAAGCAATCGATGCCGGATTTACATCCGTAATGATCGACGGCTCCCACCACCCGATCGACGAGAACATTGAAATGACCAAGAAGGTTGTTGACTATGCTCACGCTAAAGGCGTTTCTGTAGAAGCTGAAGTGGGTACTGTAGGCGGACAGGAAGATGACGTTATCGGCGGCATCCAATACGCTGACCTTAACGAATGCGTACGCATCGTAAAAGAAACTGGTATCGACACACTGGCTCCTGCACTGGGTTCCGTACATGGTCCTTACCTGGGCGAACCAAACCTTGGATTCAAGGAAATGGAAGAAATCCGCGATGCGGTTAACCTTCCGCTCGTTCTTCACGGCGGTACTGGTATTCCATTGCACGATATTCAGAAATCCATCTCCCTGGGTACTTCCAAGATCAACGTTAACACCGAGAACCAAATCGCGTTCGCTAAGGTTGTCCGCGAAGTTCTGGCTGCTAAACCTGATGCTTACGACCCGCGTACATTCATCGCACCAGGCCGCGAAGCTATCAAGCAGACTGTTATCGGCAAAATCCGCGAGTTCGGTTCCAATAACAAAGCTTAATTTTTTTACTGCCGCGTAATGGGACAGGTTATTTTTTGCTGCTCCCGTGAATATCTTGACCGGAGAGCCTGCTTTATGGCAGCGCGTGTCCGCACAAGAAATCGTATTTCCTCAGAAACGGGTGCCGTCCTCGAGTTAGGGCGGCGCAGCCGTTTCTTCTTCACAATCAGAATTATATGATTTCGGGGTCCCCGCAAAGTACCTGAATCATCATCTGAGCCCAAGCCTCACTTTGCGGGGATATCTTCCAATATCCTATACTTCTCGCTGCTCCGGATGCCGTCCCTTGGAGGATGTGTGTCAATTCCACTTCTATTCATTAGCAGTACTACAAGCCACAGCTGGTATTGCCGGACTAACTGCAATACATGTAGGGGGAACCTGATAAATTTATGGAAAAATTAATGATTGGCGGCGGACGTCCGCTAGAGGGCGTTGTAACCATCAGCGGAGCTAAGAATAGCGCAATTGCGCTTATTCCTGCAGCGATTTTGGCGGAATCTGAGGTTGTGCTGGATAACCTGCCTGCGCTTAGCGATGTGGCCGTGTACTCCGAAATTCTGGAGGAGCTTGGCGCAAGTGTCTCGTGGACAGGCAGTCAGATGAGAATTGACCCTTCCCGCATTGTATCTATTCCTATGCCCAACGGACCGGTCAAGAAGCTTCGTGCCTCTTATTATATGATGGGTGCACTGCTGGGCAGATTTAAAGAAGCTACTATTGGCCTTCCCGGCGGCTGTAATTTCGAGCCCCGTCCGATTGACCAGCATATCAAAGGCTTTGAGGCGCTGGGAGCAACGGTAACCAACGATCACGGCTCTATTCACCTGTATGCCAAAGAACTGCGCGGTGCGAAGATTTATCTGGATGTATCCAGTGTTGGAGCTACAATTAACATTATGCTGGCGGCCTCACGTGCCAAAGGCTCTACAATTATTGAAAATGCGGCTAAAGAGCCTGAGATTATAGATGTAGCTACCTTGTTAAATTCGATGGGCGCTGTGATTAAAGGCGCCGGTACCGAAACGATCCGGATTGAAGGGGTAACGGAAATGCACGGCTGCCGCCATTCCATCATTCCTGACCGTATTCAGGCTGGAACATACATGATTGCCGCCGCAGCAACGCGGGGTAATGTGCTGATTGATAACGTGATTCCCAAGCATCTGGAGGCATTAACCGCCAAGCTGCTGGAAATGGGAGTAGATATAGAAGAACTCGATGAGAGCATCCGGGTTATCGGCAGAGCGAAGTACCAGCATGCCGATGTCAAAGCGTTAATCTACCCCGGCTTTGCCACGGATTTGCAATCCCCTATGACGAGTATGCTTACTCAGGCTGAAGGCGTTAGTGTCCTCAGTGATTTTGTATACAGCAACCGGTTCAAGCATGTGCCTGAATTAGTCCGCATGGGCGCCAAGATCCGGGTGGAAGGACGTTCCGCTATTATTGAAGGCGGCAAGCTGAATGCAGCGAAGGTCAAGGCTGCCGATTTACGTGCCGGCGCAGCACTCGTTATTGCCGGACTTACTGTAGAAGAAGGCGTTACGGAAGTAACAGGCGTAGAATATATCGACCGCGGTTATGACAACCTCGTAAGCAATCTGCGTAATTTAGGTGCCGAAGTCTGGCGCGAGCACGAATAATTAATCTACCCGCTGACTGGAAGGGGTAATATTTGCATACAAACTGCATATCTCCTTCCATTTCGGGTAATCCTATCCTAATAGGTGTTTTGCTAGACTCATATTTTGCCCGGACATATACCCGGATGAACTTATTATAAAAATTGAATAGGTGGTTATCACACATGGATCTTCAAATTTCCGATCTGGAAGAAATGAAGCTGACCGAGCTGTATAAGCTGGCCAAGAAATACCAGATCCCTTATTACGGAACGCTGAAGAAGCGGGAGCTCATCTTTGCTATCCTGCGGGCGCAGGCAGAGCAGAGCGGTCTTATGTTTATGGAAGGTGTCCTTGAGATCCTGCCGGAAGGCTACGGTTTCCTCAGGCCGATTAACTACCTGCCAAGTGCGGAGGATATCTATATATCAGCTTCGCAGATCCGCAAGTTTGATCTTAGAAGCGGAGACCTGGTATCCGGGAAATGCCGGACACCCAAAGAAAATGAACGTTACTTCGGATTGCTTCAAGTGAATGCCGTTAATGGTGAGAATCCTGCAAGTGCTGCTGAACGGCTGCATTTCCCGGCTCTTACACCTCTATATCCACAAGATAAGCTGCCGCTTGAAACATCCCCTGCCCATTTATCTACCCGTATCATGGATTTGCTGGCTCCTGTAGGCCTGGGACAGCGCGGTTTGATTGTAGCACCTCCAAAAGCAGGAAAGACGCTCCTCCTGAAAGAAATAGCCAACAGCATCTCCACTAATAATCCTGAGATTGCCCTCTTTGTACTGCTGATTGATGAACGTCCCGAAGAAGTAACGGATATGCAGCGCTCTGTGAAGGGTGAAGTAGTAGCTTCTACGTTCGACGAGCTTCCGGAGAACCATATCAAGGTAGCAGAGCTTGTGCTGCAGCGAGCGCTGCGTCTGGTAGAGCATAAGAAGGATGTCGTAATTCTGCTGGACAGTATTACCCGTCTGGCCCGTGCCTACAATCTGGTGGTTCCGCCGTCCGGCCGGACACTTAGCGGAGGGATTGACCCTGCTGCGTTCCACCGCCCTAAGCGTTTCTTCGGTTCGGCACGTAATGTGGAAGAGGGCGGTAGCCTGACTATTCTGGCTACGGCACTGGTGGATACCGGATCGCGTATGGATGATATTATATATGAGGAATTCAAAGGCACCGGGAATATGGAGCTGCATCTGGATCGCAAGCTGGCAGAACGCCGGATCTTCCCGGCGATCGATATCCGCCGTTCCGGTACCCGCCGCGAAGAAGTGCTGCTTAGTAAGGAAGAATTGGATACCATTTGGTCTATCCGTAAAAATATGAACGAATCTTATGACTTTGTTGAAGGCTTCTTGAAAAAACTGCGTGACAGCAAGACGAATGCCGAGTTCCTGGCTTCTTTTGATGCAGCCGGCAATAAGGATTCTTCTTCAGCCAGCAGTACAGCGAGCAAAGGCGGAACCTCGAACAGTGGTTCAGCTGCACGCCGTACTACACGTCCCAAAGCACCTACAATGCCTACAACCTGAGAATAGATAGCAAAATAACCCCACAAAGTGCAGTCTTTTCATGAAGCTTACTCAGGTACTTTGCGGGGCCCCGGATATATATAAATTTTATAAGGTCAAGAGGAGACTAACATGTATTTGGTATATGCCGATGAGCAAGGAAAAGTATATGATCATCCCGAGCTGTATGCACTCGCCCGCAGCGGGGATATGATTGTTGAGATACTGGAGGAAGAACTGATTCCGCTGCCTGAAGGAGCTACCCTTGTCGGGCTGCCCTGCACCCGGGCGGTAGGGATGAATCCTGAGACTGGTGAAATGCTGCCGCTTCCGGAGGGCTTGCAAGCTGTGGGTGCCTTATTGCCGCAGGGATTTACACGTCTGTGTCTTCCGGGTTACATCAAGACAGACAAGTCGTATAAGCTCCCGCTCTTTGGATATTCAGCTGTAGTATGGAAGGATGGCGGCTTCTATGTAGCTGCTGATCCTACCGATGATACGGAGAAATGGAATCCGCTCAACTGTGACCGCGGCGATGTGGAGATTGGTGTAGGTGATCTGACTGCCAAGTACCCGGAGAACCGTCTGTATGAACATTTGTCCAATTGTGCGCTGGAATATGAATGCCTTACCTCATCCAATACCTTTTTGGGCCGCTGGGAAGGTGCAGTCCCGGTATCTTACTCCTGTAATGCAGGCTGCTTCGGCTGCATCTCCGAGCAGCCTGATGACAGCGGATTTGTCTCTCCGCAGACGCGGATGAACTTCCGTCCTACGGTGAATGAGGTCTCACAGGTGATGCTGGAGCATCTCCAGACACCGGAGTCGATCGTAAGCTTCGGGCAAGGCTGTGAAGGTGAGCCGTCTACCCAGGCGAAGCTGATCATCGAGTCGATCCGTGAAGTGCGGTCTGTCACGGATACGGGCTATATTAATATCAATACCAACGCGGGATTAAGTGATCATATCCGCGGCATCGTCGATGCAGGCCTGGATCTTATGCGCGTCAGCACGATAAGTGCGCTTGATGATCATTACAACGCGTACTACAAGCCCCGCGGATATACACTGGCTAATGTAGAGAAGTCTCTGAAATATGCGGCATCGCAAGGCGTATATACTTCCATTAACTATCTCATCTTTCCGGGTGTCACCGACCGTGAAGAGGAGATTGAGGCGATGGTCGAATTTATCAGGCGTACAGATGTTAAGCTGATTCAGATGCGTAATCTGAATATTGACCCTGAGAGCTATCTGGAGCTGATTCCTCCGGCCCGGGGCGAGATTCTGGGAATGAAGACAATGCTGGAGATCTTCCGCGAGGAACTCCCTGACGTAGTAATCGGCTCGTTCACCCATGTTCCGCCTGCAGAATTAGCCCGCGCCAAGCAGCGCAGCGTCCACTTGTAGCTACCGGACAGAGTGCGTTCAACCTATTGCAGTGCCTGGGGGTTCCATGCTAGAATGTAGCTTGCGTAATCATATAACTCTAGGCCCGCATGAGGCTTAGGGCGTGAGAGGTGAGATTATAATGAACACAACAATCCAACCCAAGTACAATGTAACTAAGGTGACCTGCGCTTGCGGCAACACTTTTGAAGCCGGCTCTGTTAAGCAAGAGCTGCGCGTTGAAATTTGCTCAAACTGCCATCCGTTCTTCACTGGCAAGCAGAAGTTCCTGGATGCCGGCGGCCGCGTAGACAAATTTAAGAAGAAATATGGTATTTAATTATATTGCCGCTTAGCGGCATCAGGCTGAGACCCCGGCTTTAATGCTGCAGGGGTCTTCTTTTCATATCCTGCCATAATAATTTGCGGAAATACCATGAGAGACAACCGTTTTCATAAGCAAGGTTGATTTTTGCCCGGCTGTAGGCTATACTTATCTTCGCCGTGCTAGACGGGGAGGTAGCGGTGCCCTGTAACTCGCAATCCGCTGTAGCGAGGTTGAATTCCTGTTAGAGGTGCTGTCGATGTGAGGCCTTGGTTCCTATGGGCTGTGTTGACGGCTTGGTCCTCCGCAATGAGTGCTTGTGAACCTGGTCAGGTCCGGAAGGAAGCAGCCATAAGCGAGTTTACTCTTGTGCCGGAGGGTAGCCTGGCCCGAGCAGTTTTGTAGGGTTGCCGCTTGGATCGCAGCCATCAATAACAGGTGCACGGTTTAACATACGATTAATGATAGCGTCTTTGCTACAAGCGAAGATGCTTTTTGTTTTTTTGCTGAAAGTGATATTGTCCTCATTGCATGTCGAAGCCGCTTCTGCTTGGTCAAAGACTGGGGAATATAGTATAATAAATTAGCGACAAATGCCGGAAAGCGGCAGCCTGAGAGAGGGTAATGCATAGTGGAACATATCGCGCTGTACCGTGCCTGGCGGCCGCAGTCGTTTCAAGATATGGTAGGGCAGCAGCATATTATCCAGACACTGCAGAATGCGATCCGTGAACAGCGGGTCTCTCATGCCTATCTGTTCAGCGGCCCGCGGGGAACCGGGAAGACGAGTGCTGCCAAAGTGCTCGCCAAAGCGGTCAACTGCGAGCGGAGTTCAGGTCCTGATCCCTGTAACGAATGTCCTTCATGCCTGCGGATAACTGCGGGCAATGTGATGGACGTTCAGGAGATTGACGCGGCCTCCAACCGGGGCGTTGAAGAGATTCGCGATTTGCGGGATAAGGTGAAATATGCACCTACCGAAGTACGCCGTAAAGTGTATATTATTGATGAAGTGCATATGCTGACAACAGAAGCATTCAATGCACTGCTTAAGACGCTGGAAGAACCGCCGCCGCATGTAATGTTTATTCTGGCGACAACGGAGCCGCATAAATTACCGGCCACCATCATTTCACGCTGCCAGCGGTTTGACTTCCGCCGGGTATCCCTGGAGGAGCAGACGGGCTGGCTGACAGACATTTGCCGGAAGGAAGGCATTACTGCGGATGCGGATGCACTTCAGTATATTGCCCGTCTGTCTGACGGGGGGATGCGGGATGCGCTAAGCATTCTGGACCAGATCTCGTCTTTCACTGACGGGAACGTGACGTATCAGCAGGTGCTGGGAATGACGGGCGGAATTGCTTCAGAGCAGTTTGCGCGCCTGGCTACCGCGATCCTTGAAGGGGATATGGGACTTCTGCTGGAGCTTGTTGAGCAGCTGATGCATGAGGGCAAGAGTGCAGATAAATGTCTGGAGAACCTTTTATATTATTTCCGTGATTTGCTGATGATTAAGATGGTGCCGGGAGCTGATCAGTTAACAGACCGTGTTCTGAACCCGGCTGAGTTCCGTGACATGGCGGCGCGCTTCACCCGTGACCGGCTGTTTCAAATTGTAGAGACGCTTAGCCGTTATCTTGGTGAGATGAAATACGCTACTCACCCGCAGACGCTGTTTGAAGTGGCGCTGATGAAGCTGTGCAGCACCCAGGAAGAGATTGCCCCTGCGGCCGGTTCTCCGGGTATACATGCTGCTCTGCCGGAAGCGGGGCGCGTTGCCCCGCAGGCAGATTCCGGTGAACTGGAGCAGCTCAAGCGCCAAATTGCCGCGCTGGAGAAGAAGCTGGAGCAGGCAATTCAGGCGGGAGGGGTTGCCGGTGGCGGCCGCGAGCAGGCGGCGCCGCGGCAGGCTGCTGCGCCAAGTGCGCCGCGGGTATCATCGGCCTCTAAACTTCCTCCGCAGCTGAACAAATTCATCGCCGGTAAGGACAGCGCTGATTTCAGTGCCGTATATAAGCAGTGGAGCCATGTTCTTCAGGGTGTGAAGGAAGAGAAAGTAACCGTCCATGCCTGGTTTGTAGATGGAGAGCCGGTAGCCATGATGGAAGATGCGGTTCTGGTAGCCTTCAAGAATACAATTCACCGTGATACAACGGAGAAGCCGGCTAACAGGCAGGTCATTGAGCATGTAATGGCTGCCAAGCTGGGTAAGCCTTACCGGCTGGTGACTATGATGATGCGTGACTGGAACGAGGCCGCAGCGAAGCCGGTAACCAAATCTGGTACGGAAGAGCTGCGTCTGGAGCATGAGCACGAAACGGCAGAAGCAAAGCCCGAACCATGGATTGACGAGGCGATCCAGCTCTTTGGAGAAGACCTTGTTGTCATAAAGGAATAAAGCCCCAAGCATATTAGCGCAGATAAGCGCATTCCAAAGGAGAGACGTTGTATGAATAATATGAACCAAATGATGAAGCAGGTTAAGAAAATGCAGGAGCAAATGCTTAAAGCACAAGAGGAGCTGGGCAGCAAGACAATTGAAGGTTCATCCGGCGGCGGCGTGGTTACTGTCCAAGTAAATGGTCATAAGAAACTGCTGTCCATTCAGATTAAACCGGAGGTTGTTGATCCGGAGGATATCGAAATGCTGCAGGATCTGGTAATCACTGCTGTTAATGATGCTCTTACCCAGGCTGAAGAGTTGGCTAACAACGATATGGGTAAATTCACCGGCGGAATGAAGATCCCTGGCTTATTCTAGGCGTACTCCACTCCCGACCAAAGGAGACCCATTACTTTGTACTATCCAGAACCGCTAGCCAAGCTAATAGATGCCTTTACGCGTTTACCGGGAGTAGGTCCAAAAACAGCTGCCCGTCTGGCCTTTCATGTGCTGAATATGAAGGAGGATGAGGTGATTGATTTCGCCAAAGCCCTGGTCAGCGTTAAGCGTAATCTTCATTATTGCTCGGTCTGCTGCAACATTACTGATACCGATCCTTGCCGGATTTGCCAGGACAAAACCCGTGATGCTTCGGTCATCTGTGTCGTCCAGGAATCCAAGGATCTGGTGGCCATTGAACGGACCAAGGAGTTTGACGGCTACTACCATGTGCTGCAGGGGGCTATTTCACCAATGGAAGGTATCGGGCCTGATGATATACGCCTTAAGGAGCTGCTGACAAGACTCAGTGATGAGCGCGTGAAGGAGCTGATTATGGCGACCAATCCTAACATTGAGGGGGAGGCTACAGCCATGTATATTTCCCGTCTTGTCCGTCCGTTTGAGATTAGGATCACGAGAATAGCCCATGGCTTGCCTGTGGGCGGCGATCTCGAATATGCAGACGAGGTAACCCTGTCCAAAGCGCTGGAAGGCCGCCGTGAGCTGTTCTGATTGTTCTGTAATTGAATTTATAGTTTAGAGGAGGCCCTGAAGGGTCTCCTTTTTTCATTGCGCTCCTGCAGGAGATGAAGCGGCGGTGCTCTTATTGCCTGTTGAAGATGCTGATGAAAGCCGGCTAAGTTGATCCTGCATTTTATGGTTCTAAGTTTGTCCCTCTTCCGATATGTATGAGATTAGCGGTTGTGACATGGCGGATGCTTCCGCAGTTAATGATACAGGGGGGATTATAATGGGATGGTGGAATACCAGATGGCTGGGCAGAGATATAGAAGGTGAGAGCGGAGGCAAACCGGAAGAAGAGTGGAGCACTGTATATCAGGAGGTCCGCAAAGCGCAATCGGAGTGGGAGCGGGCTTATCTGATGTTTGATGAGGCGAGGGGACAGGACCAGATCGATTATGCCATTTACATTCTGGAGGCAGCAGAGCGCAAATATCAGATTCACCTTAAGCATGCCAAAAGCCTTGGGCTCAACAGAAGCCAGATTCCGCTGTAATAAGAGAATAATTATTAAGGAGGAGAAGAATGCTAAGAACTGTTGCTATGGGAGTGCTGATTGTATCGGGTTTTCTGCTTATAATGACTGTATTTAGAAAAAGGTTAGGCTGGGCATGGCTGAGCATCTTCGGCACACATCTGATCCTGGCTGCAATAGCAATATATGTTGTGAATTTTTCCGGGATTATTACTGATGTGCATATTCCGCTTAATCCGGCAACCATAGGTGCTGTAACGATTCTTGGGTTGCCGGGGGTACTGTTATTATTGGGACTAAAAATAACTCTGCTGTAATGGTTGACATGCAAAGCGGATTCATGATACATTAAGTCTCGGCCCTTTCGACAAGATATCTTACGATAACTTGAAAGAAAGTAAAGCGAAAAAAGAAATTAAAAAAACGCTTGACTAAAACAAGGCCGCTGTGATATATTATAAAGGTCGCTGCTGAGACAAAATGAGCGACAAAAGATGAGACTTTGATCTTTGAAAACTGAACAACGAGTGAGTGAAGAATCACTTCGGTGATTCGAAAAACAGAGAATGCAAATTCTCGTCAGATGTTTCAAAATGAGCAATCGCTCTTTTCAATACAAATTGGAGAGTTTGATCCTGGCTCAGGACGAACGCTGGCGGCGTGCCTAATACATGCAAGTCGAGCGGAGTATTTCCTTCGGGAAATGCTTAGCGGCGGACGGGTGAGTAACACGTAGGCAACCTGCCCTCAAGACTGGGATAACTACCGGAAACGGTAGCTAATACCGGATAATTTCTTTTTTCTCATGGGAGGAGAATGAAAGGCGGAGCAATCTGCCGCTTGAGGATGGGCCTGCGGCGCATTAGCTAGTTGGTGAGGTAACGGCTCACCAAGGCGACGATGCGTAGCCGACCTGAGAGGGTGAACGGCCACACTGGGACTGAGACACGGCCCAGACTCCTACGGGAGGCAGCAGTAGGGAATCTTCCGCAATGGGCGAAAGCCTGACGGAGCAACGCCGCGTGAGTGATGAAGGTTTTCGGATCGTAAAGCTCTGTTGCCAGGGAAGAACGTCCGGTAGAGTAACTGCTACCGGAGTGACGGTACCTGAGAAGAAAGCCCCGGCTAACTACGTGCCAGCAGCCGCGGTAATACGTAGGGGGCAAGCGTTGTCCGGAATTATTGGGCGTAAAGCGCGCGCAGGCGGTCATTTAAGTCTGGTGTTTAAACCTTGGGCTCAACCTGGGGTCGCACTGGAAACTGGGTGACTTGAGTACAGAAGAGGAAAGTGGAATTCCACGTGTAGCGGTGAAATGCGTAGATATGTGGAGGAACACCAGTGGCGAAGGCGACTTTCTGGGCTGTAACTGACGCTGAGGCGCGAAAGCGTGGGGAGCAAACAGGATTAGATACCCTGGTAGTCCACGCCGTAAACGATGAGTGCTAGGTGTTAGGGGTTTCGATACCCTTGGTGCCGAAGTTAACACAGTAAGCACTCCGCCTGGGGAGTACGGTCGCAAGACTGAAACTCAAAGGAATTGACGGGGACCCGCACAAGCAGTGGAGTATGTGGTTTAATTCGAAGCAACGCGAAGAACCTTACCAGGTCTTGACATCCCAATGAAAGCATTAGAGATAGTGCCCCTCTTCGGAGCATTGGAGACAGGTGGTGCATGGTTGTCGTCAGCTCGTGTCGTGAGATGTTGGGTTAAGTCCCGCAACGAGCGCAACCCTTGACTTTAGTTGCCAGCAGGTAAAGCTGGGCACTCTAGAGTGACTGCCGGTGACAAACCGGAGGAAGGTGGGGATGACGTCAAATCATCATGCCCCTTATGACCTGGGCTACACACGTACTACAATGGCCGGTACAACGGGAAGCGAAGCCGCGAGGTGGAGCCAATCCCAGCAAAGCCGGTCTCAGTTCGGATTGCAGGCTGCAACTCGCCTGCATGAAGTCGGAATTGCTAGTAATCGCGGATCAGCATGCCGCGGTGAATACGTTCCCGGGTCTTGTACACACCGCCCGTCACACCACGAGAGTTTACAACACCCGAAGTCGGTGGGGTAACCCGCAAGGGAGCCAGCCGCCGAAGGTGGGGTAGATGATTGGGGTGAAGTCGTAACAAGGTAGCCGTATCGGAAGGTGCGGCTGGATCACCTCCTTTCTATGGAGAATCGTCTTCTGCAATGAAGACATTCAAATCGGAAGCTCAGCTTCCATTAGAACCTTCGGGTTCGAACACTCACTCGTGTTCAGTTTTGAAAGAGCAAACCTCTTTCACATACGTTTGGTGGCGATAGCGGAGGGGTTCCACACGTACCCATCCCGAACACGACCGTTAAGCCCTCCAGCGCCGATGGTACTTGGACCGAAGGGTCCTGGGAGAGTAGGACGCCGCCAAGCGGATAACCAAGTTACTTGGTTCATTCCATAATACAACTGTTATATGGGCTTTTAGCTCAGTTGGTTAGAGCGCACCTCTGATAAGGGTGAGGTCGGTGGTTCGAGTCCACCAAGGCCCACCATATAACTTTTAAGAATTGAATACCCGTTTGGGGTAAATATGGGGCCATAGCTCAGCTGGGAGAGCGCCTGCCTTGCAAGCAGGAGGTCAGCGGTTCGATCCCGCTTGGCTCCACCAATTATCTTTACAAGAGTATATGCAAGAACTTGATCCTTGAAAACTGGATACCGAAACGAATTTGCGTTTTAGAACATTCCTTTAAGCTGAACTTGTGCAAACAAGTTTCAATATTTTAGTAATGCTAAGCGAAGATTTTGGATGATGAAGCGACCTTTGGCTTTGAAGGCAATAACGAGTAGAGCAATCTGCGAGTGGCCTTCAAAACAAGATGAGCGAATCAGCCAAACATCGTAGCGCTGGTTAAGCTAATAAGAGCACACGGAGGATGCCTAGGCGCCAGGAGCCGACGAAGGACGTGGCGAACAACGAAACTGCCTCGGGGAGCTGTAAGCAAGCTTTGATCCGGGGGTGTCCGAATGGGGAAACCCAGCTGTGGTAATGCACAGTTACTCATACCTGAATACATAGGGTGTGCAGAGGCAGACCAGGGGAACTGAAACATCTAAGTACCCTGAGGAAGAGAAAACAATAGTGATTCCGTCAGTAGCGGCGAGCGAACGCGGAACAGCCTAAACCAAGGGGCTTGCCTCTTGGGGTTGTGGGACGTCTCACATG